>NZ_JABXEO010000031.1:0-79068 GCF_013372585.1 Myxococcus sp. AM010 | reverse complement strand
CCCGGACGATGAAGTTGGCCGTCACCATGAAGATGATGAGCAGCACCAGCACCACGTCCACCAGCGGGGTGACGTTGATGCCGGTGATTTCGTCGTCGTTGTCCTGCGCGCCGCCCGCCATGGCCTAGCGGGCCTCCGCGGCGCGCGCCGCCGTGGCCGTGCTGGCCGCGGGGCGCTCGGCGCGCATGCTGCCGACCAGGGCGTAGCCCAGGGCATTGGTGCGGCTGGTGAGCGTCTTGAGCTGGCGGTTGAAGACGTTGAAGGCCACCACCGCCGGAATCGCCACCGCCAGCCCCACGGCCGTGGCGACGAGCGCTTCGGAGATGCCCGCCATGACGGTCTGCTGCATGGCCCCGCCGCCGCCCTGGGCGTTCATCTTCCCCAGGTCGTTGAAGGCCTTGATGATGCCCAGCACCGTGCCGAACAGCCCGATGAAGGGCGCGTTGTTGCCCAGCGTGCCCAGGTACGACAGGAAGCGCTCGTACTGGGGGCGCTCGCGAGACAGCGTGGACGCAATCACCTGCTCCACCGTGTCCGCGCCCTGGTCGGCGGAGGCCAGGGCCTCGCGGATGATGGCGGCCTCCATGCCCGTCTTGCCCTCAATGGCCTTGCGGGCCACGTCGTACTCGCCGCGGGCCAGCCGCACCGCCAGGGCCTCCGAGTCCGGCAGCCGGTGGCGCGCGAAGTACACCGTGCGCTCCAGCATGATGGCGATGGAGAGCACGGAGAGGATGACGAGCACCCAGAGCACCCACTCGGCGGAGGTGAGCGTCACGCCGAGCAGTTTGCTGCTGAGCCAGCCAAGCTCGGTGTGACTCGTCTGGGCCAGGGAGAGGAAGGGCGTCATGGAGGGAAGCCTGGGTAAAGGTGGGTCACGGGGTACTCGCAACCCGGTTGCCAACTTGCGGGCCCATGTCTTGTTCCCTTGGCGCGGAAAGTCAAATGGAACGGCTCGGGTGGGGTGTCGCCCTCCCGGAAGCGGACGCTCAGGCGCCCGCCCGGGTGGGACGGCTCAGGGGCGCTGGGCGGGGACGTCGGTCAGGGCGGGATTCCGTTCAATGGCGGGGCCCAGCACCGCGTCAATCCGGCGCAGCAGCTCAGGCTCCAGCTTCACGCCCGCGGCCTTCACGTTGTCGTGCACCTGCTCCGGCCGGGAGGCGCCGACGATGGCGGAGGAGACGCTGGGATTCTGGAGCACCCAGGCCACGGCGAGCTGGGCCATGGAGAGGCCGGCGTCCTTCGCCAGCGGGACGAGCTGCTGCACGCGGGTGAGCACGTCGTCCGTCATGAAGCGGGTGATGCCGTAGCGGACGGCGTTGGCCTCCGTGGCGCGGCTCCCCACGGGGGGCGCCTGGCCGGGCAGGTACTTGCCGGTGAGGACGCCCTGGGCGATGGGGGACCAGACAATCTGCCCCAGGCCCGCTTCGTCGGAGGCCGGGATGACCTGCGGCTCGATGACGCGGTAGAGCATGGAGTACTGCGGCTGGTTGGAGATGAAGGGCACGCGCAGCTCGCGGGCCAGCGCGGCGCCCTGGCGAATCTGGTCGCCCGTCCACTCGGAGACGCCGATGTACAGCGCCTTGCCCTGGCGGACGATGTCGGCGAACGCGAGCATCGTCTCCTCCAGCGGCGTCTCCACGTCGAAGCGGTGGGCCTGGTACAGGTCCACGTAGTCCGTCTGGAGTCGGCGCAGCGAGCCGTCGATGCTCTCCAGGATGTGCTTGCGCGACAGGCCGCGGTCATTCTTCCCGGGGCCGGTGGGCCAGTACACCTTGGTGAAGAGCTCGTAGCCGGCGCGGCGCTGGCCCTTCAGGGCCCGGCCGAGCACTTCCTCGGCGCGGGTCGCCGCGTACACGTCCGCGGTGTCGAAGGTGGTGATGCCCACGTCCAGCGCCGCGCGCACGCAGGCGAGCGCGGCCTCCTCCTCCACCTGGGAGCCGTGGGTAATCCAGTTGCCGTAGGAAATCTCACTGACGACGAGGCCGCTGCGGCCGAGCTTGCGGAAGTGCATGGTGCGCGCCAGCCTAACCGTGGGCCTCCTGGCGCGCACGGCCGCGGACGGGCCACCATCCGCCGGCCCACGCCACCCAGGCGACGTAGACGAGCTGGAAGGGGATGCGCAGCCAGAAGTACCAGTCCGGGAAGGGCAGCACGTGGGCGGCGGTGTTGGCCTGGGCCTCGTGGATGTTGGCGGGGAGGATGGCCAGCAGCAGCGCGATGAGCCCCAGCGCCGCGAGCCGGCGCGTGCGTGGCAGCAGCAGCCCCAGCCCGCCCGCGACCTCCGCTGCCCCGGAGAGGTAGACCCAGAACGCGGGTGACGGCAGCCGCGGCGGAACCATGGCCGCGTAGCGCGCGGGCATGACGAAGTGCATGACGCCCGCGCCCACGAAGAAGAGCCCCGCGGCGACCGCGGCGCGCGCCCCGGGCGTGGATAGCGCGGGGAGGCGCCGCAGCGGAGGCAGGTGCAGCAGCAGGAAGAAGGACAGCAACAGGATGGCGAAGGACATGGGGTGTGCTCCTGAAGAGAGGCACGGGAGGGTGGCCTGCCGTGCCATTGACTCCAGGATGGGGCCCCTGTGCCGCCGTCGGCTTGAACGAACTGGCTGCGATGTGAGACGCGCGTCGTGCGGCCTCCGGTCTCGGTGCTACCGCTGGTCGCGCGGGTGGGCGTGGTGGGCCTACCCACCACGACAGTTGCGGCGTTGGTGGTCCACTATCCAGTTTTGTCTGTGATGTGGTGTTTGCGTGAAGCTTTGGCGCCGCCAGTACTTCGTGAGCGTGTTCTTGCTCCTCGCCGTGGGCGGCTGCGGGTCGGCCACCGTCAGCACCGCAGCCGGGAAGCCTTCAGCGAAGTGGGTGGGCCCGGCCATCCCGAGCCCGGCCGGCGGGAAGGTGCAGACGACCATCTACTATGGCCCTTGGCTGTGTAGTGCCTCGCTGCTGTCTCGCTGCGAGCGCCGGTGCGTGGCCGAGGGGCGTGCGCCCTTGCTCGGCTGCATAGGGCTCGCGGACATCAAGGGCGACTGGCAGGGGCGATTCATGGCGCTCCCGGCGGCGGCAGGTGGGCGTTTGGCCGTTACCCACTGCTGCTGCGACTACCCGACTGTCAGCGACCTCCAGCGCCGCCGCCGCACCTGGAACAATGCGCGAGTTGGCTTTCGCGAAGCGTGGGGAAACGAATTCGGCGGCTGGCCGCAGTCGGACGGGCGCAACTGGCCGGGGCACCACATCTTCGACTTGTTTCACGGCGGCCACCCAACAGCGCTTGCGAACGTGTTGCCAGTGCCTCCGCTCGTGCATGACGTCTTCAGCGGGGCCTACCCGGCTTGCTATAGTCGCGGCGGCCGATGGCGCTCTGTGGGGCCGGACAGGCCCTACGTGGACTAGCGATGGCCATTGAGTCACTGCTCGCGGAAATCTCACGGGCGCATTTCCCGCACCCTCCGGCGACGCCAGAGCGGATTGCTACCTTCGAGGCGCGGATGGGGTGGCGCCTGGACGAAGACTTGCGCGCCTTCTTCCTGCACTGCGACGGCGCGGAGCTGTTCGAGCGGCTTCCCGAGGCAAACTACAGCATCCTCTCGTTGGCGGGGATTGAGGAGGCGACCCTTCGGCTCCGCCGTCGCGACCACAGCGATGGAGAGGACGCCTGCTGGTATCCACTGGTGGACTGTCAGGACTCCGACTTCGTACTGGTCGATGTGGCGCGCCCCGGAGGCCCGTACCCTCTCCTCGACGCCTACCACGAGACGTACCCGCGCGAGGTGCGGCGAGTTGCCGGCTCGTTCCGCGAGTTCCTTGAGCGCGCCCTGGCGAGTGACGACCAGTTCTTCTGGCTGGAGGAGTAGCGGGCTTCGTCTACGACTCCGTCAACCGGAATCGGGGCAGGCTCACATCGACGTCTTGCGGCTTGAGGTTCCACTCATCTGTTCGGCGCTCTAACTCCTGGGCCTGGTCGGTGGTGGCGCGCCGGTGCGGCCCTGCGCCTGGACGCGCGGTCCACGGCGCTGAAGTGATGACGGCGTGGTGCCGAACATCCGCCGGAAGGTGCGCGTCAGGTGCGCCGCATCCGAGAAGCCGGCCGCATGGGCGGCGTCACCCAAGGTGCGACCCGCGGCGATGGCGCCCGCGGCCCGCTGGAGCCGGAGCCACAGGAGGTAGGGCCGCAGCGGCACACCGACGGATTCGGTGAACGTGTGCATCAGCCTGCCGGGCGAGAGGCCCGCGACCTGGGCCAGGGCTTCGAGCGAGGTGTCTTCCGGCGCGGCCTCCGCGCGCAGGTGGCGCAGCAGCTTGCGCACGCGCGGGTGGAGGTGGCGGGGGGGTTCGGGCGCTCCGGAGAGGGCGGCCAGCGTGGACTCCATCCATCCGCCGACCGCTTCGTGCGCCAGTGCGCCCGCCGTGGGCAGCCCGCCGAGGAGGGCATCGCGCTGCGTCGTGCCGAACAGCCGTAGCGGACCGTCGAGCGCGGCCTGGAGTCGCGCGCCGTCGTCGCTCTCGGGCTCGATGAAGAGGATGACGACCTCGCTGCCGCGCGCGTCGAGCGCATGGGGAAGGTCCGGGCCCACGAGCACGCCGGCTGCCTGCTCGGCCGTCTTCCGGCCCTGCGCGCGGACGGACAGCTCGCCCTGTCGGCACAGCACCAGATGCATGGCGTGGTGGGCGTGCTTCGTCGTCACGTCGCCGGGGCCCCACATCGCCAGCGCGGTGGGCCACACCACCAGCGGCATGTCCGGCCATGGCGCCTGGGGCGCCAGTTCTGGAGGGCGGGCGAGGAGCATCCAGGAGCTGGGTTTTAGCAGCAGTCCGGTGGGCGTGATGGCACTTGGGGACAGTGGGTGGGCCGTCTTTGGCGCGCGAGGCGGCACCTGGGGCAGCCTCGCGTGAAGGCGCGGCCATGGGCACTTCCACCGCGGGGATGCCGCGTCGGTGTCCGCGAGGCTCGGGCGATCCGTGCCGGCCAGCGGGAGGGGGCGTCAATGCACGGCGGGAGGAGACCGCTCACACCCGGACCGCGACGGCTGGGCGTCGCGTCGCTTGTGGGGAATGGGCCGAGTAGTCGACACTCGGCGCTTCATGGCTGCCAGTGAAGAACGCCGCTTTCAGGCCCTGGTGCTCTCGCCCATCCGGCGCGTGCAGCGGCGCCTCAACGCGGTGGCATGGGCGGAGGCGGGCATCGTCCCGATGTGGGCCACCGCCACGGCCTGCGTGCTGGCCCGGCTCCTCCTGCGCGGCGCCTTCGTCTGGGCCCTGCCGCCGCTGCTGGCGCTGGGGCTGGGCGCGTGGCTCTGGCGCGCGCGTTCCCGGCGGGTGTCGTTGGAGCAGGCGGCGGTGCTCGCGGACCGGTCGGCGAACGCGGGCGGGCTGCTCCTCACCCGGCTGGAGCGCCCGGTGGGGGAGTGGGAGCTGGCCGTCAATCAGCTCGCGGGTGGGGTGAAGCCTCCCGACGTGAAGTGGCGACGCCCGGCCGCCGCGCTCGCGGGCGCGGTGCTGTTCGCGGCGGCGGGCTTCCTGTTGCCCTTGTCCGCGCCACGAGGCCGCGCCGTGAATGCCGCCGCCGCGGCGAAGGTGGCCGCGGTCCAGGCACAGGCGGAGGCGCTCGCCAAGGAGGAGGTGCTGGAAGAGGCTGTCGAGGACGAGCTGCGGCGCCTGGCCGAAGAGGTCGCCGAGGGCCGCTTCGACGCTGGAGACTGGGAGGCCGCCGACGCGCTGGAGAAGCGGCTGTCCGAGCAGGCCGCGGAGGCCGCCGCGCAGCTGGCCCAGGCCGCCCAGGCCGCGCGGGCGTTGGAGGATGCGCTGGGCGCCGCGGGAGGCGCCGAGGCCGCCACGCGTGAGCGCGAGGCGTTGGAGCAGGCGCTGATGGCGCTGGAGGGCGGCGAAGAGGGCGGCGCGTCCGACGACGCGGAGGGTACGGGGGAGGGCGGGACGCCGCGTGAATCCGAGAACGGCGAAGCGGCACAGGCGGAGTCCGCGCGCGCATCCGGACAAGGGACGCAGGGCGCAGAGGGACAGCAGGGCACGGAAGGTTCGCGGAGCGCTCGCTCCGGTGAGGCGCGGGCCGCTGCCCGCGCGCGGGCCTCCGGTTCACCGGACCAGGTTGCCAGCCTGCGCGAGGCGCTGGAGCGCAGGCGTCAGTCGCTGGAGAACCGCTTCGATTCGAACGGTCGCAACGGCACCGAGTCGCAGGCCCGTCGCCAGGGTTCTGGCGGTCGGGGCTCGGGACAGGGGCGCCAAGGCCAGGGGCAGTCGGGGCGCGGCGGCGAGGGCGAGGGGCAATCCGGCGAGGGCGAGGGGCAATCCGGCGCGGGCCAGCAGGGGCATGCGAGCCGGGGCGTGCAGCGCGGCGCGGGTGTGTCACGCGGCGGCGGAAGCCAACCGCTCGTCTTTGGCGACGAGGCGGAGATGGACCCGGAGCGGCTCGCCTTCGAGCCGCTGCCTCCCGGGCAAGGGGGCGACGAGGGCGAGGAGCTCTGGGGGCTCCGGGCCGCGGACCCTCGGCGGCGCGCGGGACCGGCCGGGCCTGGCGGCGCGCAGGGCACCCAGGCGCGGGGTGATGCGACGGCGGGGCCCGGTGCGGCGCCGCTGCTTCCCCGCAACCGGGACATGGTGAGGCGGTACTTTGGTGGCGAGTCGTCTGGAAGGGGGCAATGACGTGGCAGCAGAGCTTCTCAGTCCCGCCGAGGCACAGGGAGCGGCGGAGGTGGCGGCCCGGCTCAAGGACGAGCTGAACACCGTCATGCTGGACCAGGAATCCGTCGTCGAGCAGGTGGTCGTGGCGGTGCTCGCGCGCGGGCACGTCCTGCTGGAGGGTTTGCCCGGTCTGGGCAAGACGGAGCTGTGCAAGGCGCTGGCGCGGTTGCTGTCGCTGCCCTTCCGCCGCATCCAGTTCACCCCCGACCTGCTGCCCGGCGACATCACCGGCACCTACGTGCTGGAAGGCGACGGCCGCCGCGACTTCGTCTTCCGCGAGGGCCCGCTCTTCGCCAGCCTGGTGCTGGCGGACGAAATCAACCGCTCCAGCCCGAAGACGCAGTCCGCGCTGCTGGAGGCCATGCAGGAGCGCAGCGTCACCGTGCTGGGGCAGACGCGTCCGTTGCCCGACCCCTTCTTCGTGCTCGCCACGCAGAACCCCATCGAGCTGGAGGGCACCTATCCGCTGCCCGAGGCGCAGCTCGACCGGTTCCTCTTCCGCATCCAGGTGCCCCCCGTGGGCGCGAAGACGCTGCGCGCGCTGCTCACCACGCGCGTGCGTGGCGCGCCGCCGGAGCTGTCGCCAGTGCTGGACGCGGAGGGTCTGGGCCGCCTCTTCGCCGCCGCGGACCGCGTGCACCTGCCCGGCCCAGTGGCGGATTTCATCGGCCGGCTGGTGGAGGCCTCCGACCCACGCCAGCCGTCGGCGCCCGACGCCGTGCGCCGCTTCGTCCGGTATGGCGCCAGTCCTCGCGCGGCGCTCGCGCTCGCGGCGGCCGGGCGCGCGCTGGCCCTGCTGCGAGGCAGGCCCAACGTGGGCTTTGATGACGTGGTGGCCGCGGCGCCCTCCGCCCTCAATCACCGGCTGGTGCTCGCCTACGAGGCCTCGCTGGAGAAGGTCAGCGCGGCGGACGTGGTGCGCGCGCTGCTCCAGGCCATCCCCGAGGTGCCGCGTGCGTAGCGCGGTGCTGACCGCCAGTGTCCTGCTCTGCGTCCTGGGAGGCTCGCGGGCCGTCGCGACGTCGGTGGCCGAGCCCACGGGCTACGGGTACCGCGATGCTTCCGGAACCACCGATACGCGGGAACACGGCGACCTGCGCGTCACCCACCGGCCCAGTGTGCTGAAGCCGGAGCGCGGCTACACCCCGTTCGATGTCGTGCTCCAGAACTCGGGGCCCGTGCCCCTGCAGGTCCGTTTGACCTTCCAGGGACATTCGAGCTCAGGCCCGAGAACCGCCGAGCGCACGGTGGAGGTGGCGCCGCGTCAGCGGCTCGTCACCTGGCTGTTCCTGCCAGCGGAGGTGCAAGCGGGGAGCCTCATGGTGGGGTCGCCCGGCCAGGCTTCGCTGTCGCCCCTCGCCCACGCCCCCGTCTATCTGGAACGTTCCACGGGTGGGACGGTGTTGGTGTTGGGGACGCTCAAGGACTTCGACGACACCTCGGGGGTGCCTCGGGTGGAGGCGAGCGGCAGCCCGCTGTTCTCCGTGCGCACCGTCGAGCCGCGCGATGCGCCGAGGGAGCTGTCCGGCTACGTGGGCCACTCCGTGGTGATGGTGCCGGGGGACCTGGCTTCCGTGCCCGCGGATGTCTGGGCCGTGCTGGAGGCGTACGTCCTCACGGGAGGGCGGCTCGTCCTTCCACAGGTGTCGAGCAGCCTGACGGACCGTCTGCCGTTACTCCCCGAGGAAGGCTCCAGGGATGCCGTGCCGTATGGCTTTGGCCGGGTGCTGCGGTGTGGCGCCGCGCTCGAATGCGGGCGGACCTTGAATGCGATGCTGGGGGAGGTCATCCCGGGGCCGGTGAAGCCCGCTGGGGACGCGCCTCGGTGGGAGCGAAGCAACCTGCTCGCCGGGGGCGTCGCGCCGCTGCTGGACCATGCCAACACGCCCGTGGGGCGGTTCCTGCTGCTCATCTTCGCCTTCGTGCTGGCGGTGGGGCCGGGTGGGCTGATGCTGGCGCGGCGCCGAGGGCCCGTGGCGGTGCTGGTGGCGGTGCCCCTGGTATCGCTCATCACCTGTGTGGCGCTCGTGACCTGGTCGGTGCTCGTGGATGGTTTCGCCGTGCACGCCGCGCGCTACAGCCTCACCTGGCTGGACGTGGAGCGCTCGCGCGCGGTGACGCTCGGCGTCTCCGCCTGGTACGCCAACGTGTCCGCGGGGCCGGTGCGCTTCCCGGCGACGAGCGCGCTGCTGGCACCGGACAACGCCGACGAGATGCTGGCGGACCTGGACTGGACGCAGGGCCTGACGGTGACGCATGGCTTCCTGCCGCCGCGGACCTACCGTGAGTGGGGCGAGGTGGCCGTGCTGCCTTCTCGCGCCCGGCTCGTCGTCCGAAAGGAGGGCGGCAGCGTCCGCGTCCAGAACGCGCTGGGGTCGCGGCTGGAGCAGGGCTACGTCCGGGTGGGGAACCAGCACTACGCGTTGCCCGCGCTGGAGGATGGCGCGGAAGGGGCGCTGGGCGAGCCGCTGCCCGAGGGCGAGACGCCGGTGAGCCGGTTGTTGTCCGGCGTGGGGGGACAGTCGCTCGCCGAGGGGCGTCTGTCAGGGGGCGAGGAGAACTTTCGCGCGCCGCTTCCGGAGGGGGGCTTCATCGCGCGGCTGGGGGGCTTGGGGCCGGCGCCCTCGTCCGCCGTTGACGTGGAGTTGGAGACCGGCGTCCACCTGGTGCGAGGCCAGTCGGAAGAGGGGCGGCCATGAGCCTGCTGGAGGTGAAGGGGCTGCGGCGCGACTACGGGCCGCTGCGCGCGGTGGATGATGTGTCGTTCCGCCTGGAGGCGGGCAGCATCCTGGGCTTCATCGGGCCCAACGGTGCGGGCAAGAGCACCACGCTGCGCATCCTGGCCACGCTGGACGTGCCCACGTCGGGCGAGGTGCTGCTGGACGGGCACTCGCTGGTGGATGCGCCAGACCGGGCGCGTCCGCTCATCGGCTACATGCCGGACCGGTACGGCACCTACGACGACGTCACCGTCTTCGAGTTCCTGGACTTCTTCGCGCGCGCCTATGGCCTGAAGGGCGCGGCGCGCCGGCAGCGCGTGGAGTCGGTGATGGCGTTCACCGGGCTCACCCCCCTGTCGGACCGGCTCACCACCGCGCTGTCCAAGGGCATGCGGCAGCGCGTGGCGCTGGGGCGCACGCTGCTGCACGACCCGTCGCTGCTGCTGCTGGACGAGCCCGCGGACGGGTTGGACCCGCGCGCCCGCATCGAGCTGCGAGAGCTGCTCCGCGCCCTGGCGGACCAGGGCAAGGCGGTCATCATCTCCAGCCACATCCTCACGGAGCTGGCGGAGATTTGCGACACCTGCGCCATCATCGAGCAGGGGCGTCTGCTGGCCACCGGGAAGGTGGCGGACCTGCTCCAGCAGCAGGAGGCGGGCGCGGCGGTGACGCCCGAGTTGACGGTGCGGCTGGCCGTGGGCGACGCGGGCAACGCCGTCTGGGAGCGCGCGGAGCGGTTGCTCCTGGAGCAGCCGCGCGTGAAGCGTGTGGCGCGGGAGGGGGAGTCGCTGCGCGTGCGCCTGGAGCTGGAGGCGGGCGCGGGCCCCGCGCAGGTGGACGCGGCGGCGGCGGCGGTGCTGGCGGCGCTGGTGTCCGCGGGGCTCCCCGTGTGTGCCTTCAGCGCGCGGGAGCGGAACCTCGAGGATGCCTTCATGACGGTGACGAAGGGGAGGGTGGCGTGAGCGCGCCCGTGGATACGGCGATGAGCCCTCCGGCCCAGGAGCCGACGGCTTCGGGCGGCGGCCGGGTCATGGGCGCGGAGCCCTGGTCTCAGCGGTGGGGGGACCGGCTCAACCCGCTGGTGGTGAAGGAGCTCCGCCAGGGACTGCGCACGCGCGTCTTCTGGGTGTGCTTCGGGTTGATGCTGCTGGCGTGCCTGGCGGTGGCGCTGGTGGCCTACGTGGAGACGCGCGAGGGCGCCTCCTCGCGGCGCGGCCAGGGCTACTTCTTCGCCTTCTTCATCTGCCTGGGGGTCGCGCACTTCTTCGTCATCCCGTACAGCGCCTACCGCTCGTTGGCGCGTGAGCGCGAGGACGAGACGTGGGTGTTGCTGGTGCTCACCGGCCTGGGCCCGCGCCGCATCCTCCGGGGCAAGGTGGCGTCGTTCCTGGTGCAGGCGGCCCTGTATGCCTCCGCGGCGGGGCCCTTCCTCCTCTTCAGCTACTTCCTCAATGGCATCGCGCTGCCCACGATTCTGGTGGTGCTGGCGCTGGGCGGCGCGTGGCTCGTGTTCCTCACGGTGGCCAGCGTGTGCGCGGCGACGCTGGCCGACGGCCGCATGGGGCGTGCCTTCGTCCACTTCGGCTTGCTGGGCGCGCTGGGCATGGCGCTGTTGCAGGGGATGGGCGCGGCCTTCGCGATATCGGAGATGGGCGACCGGTTCCTGCGTGATTCGGACCTCCTCTATCTGGTGGTCCTCGTGTTGCTGCTGATGCTCATGGACGGCTGGCTGCTCTTCGAGGCCGCGGCGTCCCGGCTGTCGCTGCCCACGGAGGACTACACGCGGGGGCCGCGTCGCGCGGTGGGGGTGCAGGTGCTGGTGGGCATGCTCGCCGGCATCGGCATCTGGTGGCTGATGGGGCGCGCGCACACAGTGCCGGAGATGTTCGCGCTCCTGGGCGGCGTCCACCTGATAGGCGTGGGCATGTTCGTGGTGGCGGACGTGGATGGACAGGCGCGCCCGCTGCGCGCGGCCACCCGGCCCTGGTCCGTGCTGCGGCCCGGCGCGCTGCGAGGCTTCCGCTGGATGGTGTTCCTGCTGGGCGCCTGGGGCGCGCTGTTCTGGGGCTTGCAGGTGGGGTCCTCGGACCTGCCGCTGAAGGGCCTCTCCCTGCGGATGGCCACCCTGGCGCTGCCGGCGTACGGAGTGCTCTTCCTGTCGCTGGCGGTGTGGCTGGGGCGGAAGGTGCGCCCGGACCGGCTGGCCACGCCCGCGGCGGTGCGGTTGATGTTCGTGGCCTCCGTGGCGCTGGCCTCGGCGCTGCCTCCGTTGCTGGCGGTGTTGATGGGGTTCGATGGGGATGACCCTGTCCTCAACCTCTTCAACCCCGTGGTGGGCATCGCGAACTTCGCGACGTACGACTACGGGGCGTCCGGGCCGAAGATGTCCTGGGACTTGCTGGGCGCCGTCGTGGGGTTGGCGCTGGTGGCCGCCTTCGGGACGGACCGGATGCTCGTGGAGCGTGAGCGGCGGGCCCACGCGTCGTGAGCGAGCGGATGGACGCCTCCGCCGTCGCGCGGCTGGTTCCGGGGCTGGCCCTGGCGCTGCCCAGGGGCCCCCACCGGGGCCTCTTGGGGGAGGTCCGCGCCACGTCCGCGGGCAGCGCGCTGGAGCTGCATGACTTCCGCGCGTACCAGCCCGGAGATGACCTGCGGCAGGTGGACTGGAACGCGGTGGCGCGCACGGGAGAGCTCGTGCTGCGCATCCGCCAGGACGAGGTGTCGCCGCGCGTGGAGGTGGTGCTGGATGGCTCGCGCTCCATGGCGCTGTCCCCGCGCAAGGCCGCGTGCGCGCGGGAGGTGGCGCTGCTGACGGCGGAGGTGGCGGCGCGGCAGGGGCTGACGCCCACGTTGATGGTGGCCGGTGCCCGGCCGGAGCGTGCGCAGGGGCAGGCGTGCCGGGCGGCCCTGGACGCGGCGGACTTCGACGCGCGGGACGGGCTGCCGGAGTCGCTGGGGCGCCTGCCGCCGCTGCGGCCGTGTGGGCTGCGCGTGGTGGTGAGTGACTTCCTCTTCGAGGCGGACCTGCCGGCGCTGTGCGCGCGGCTGGCGCGGGGCGCGTCCGGGCTCTTCCTGGCGCAGGTGCTGGACGCCGAGGACCTGGACCCCGCGGGTGGGGATGGGGCCCGGCTGGTGGACTCGGAGAGCGGCGCGGCGCTGGAGGAGTTGCTGACGGACGAGGTGCTGGCCACGTACACGCGCCGCTTCGCGGAGCACCAGCGCGGCTTGAGGGGCGCGGCCTTGCGTGCTCGCGGAGCGCTGCTCACCGCGCGGGCGCAGGATGGGCTGGGCGCGTTGGTCGCGGGGCCGCTGCGGCCCCTGTTCCTCGCGGCGGGTGCGTCGTGAGGGGGCGCTGGGTGGACGACGTTGCCTCGCGCCAGGGGCAGGCCGTGGGCGGTGACACATGAGCTTTGGCTTCCCGTGGGGGCTGCTGGCGCTGGGCGCGCTCGTGCCGCTGGTGGCGGCGTACTTCCTGCGGCGCCGGCAGAAGCCGGTGGTGGTGAGCGCGCTCTTCCTGTGGCGCAGGCCCAGTCCTCGCGCCGAGGCGGGGCCCCGCTGGGAGCGCTTCACGCGGGAGGCCTCGCTGCTGCTGGAGGTGCTGGCGGTGGTGGCCGCCGCGCTCTTCCTGGCGGACGTGCGGTGGGGGGAGGCCGCGCGGGCCCGGCACCTGGTGCTGGTGGTGGACGGGAGCCTGTCCATGTCGGCGCGCGGGCCGGACGGCGTGACGGTGTTGGAGCAGGTGCGGCGCGAGGCGGCGGCGCGCGTGGAGTTGGAGGAGGCGACGCAGGTGACGCTGCTGGCCAGCGGCGGCACGCCGCGCATGCTCGCGGGGCCGGAGGCGGAGCCCTCCCGAGCGCTGGCCGCGCTGGAGTCCTTCCAGGCGCGGGGCGCGGACCATGACCCGATGCCCACGCTCATCTGGGCGCAGGAGCTGGCGGGGGCGGGGCGGCGCGTGGCCTTCTTCACGGACGTTCCACCGGAGAACGCGGCCCTGGTGCCCGCGGCCGTGCGGTGGACGGCGCTGGGCAATGCGCGAGGCAACGTGGCGCTGGTCTCCGCGCAGCGGCGCGATGACGGGCCCACGGCCACGGTGACGCTCCGGGTGGCGCGCTTCGGGGAGGGGCCGGAGGAGGTGGACGTTCGGGTCCGCGCGTTGCCAGGGGCCGGCGCGAAGGCCGGTGCGGAGCGGGTGGAGCGCGTGCGCCTTCCGGAGGAGGGCACCGCGACGGTCCGGCTGACGTTCCAGGGAGCGGGCGATGTGGAGGTGTCGCTTCCGGACGACGCGTTGCCCGAGGACGGCCTGGTGCGGCTGCCGCCCGCGCCCACGCGGCCCATCGCGGTGGCGTTGGCGCGGGGACTGGGGGCTCCGGAGCAGGCCGCGCTGGAGCGGTTCCTCGCGGTGTCGCCGGAGGTGGCGCGCGGAGCGGAGGGCGCGGCGACGGACGGGGTGTTGGTGCTGGGACCGCCGGGGACGGATGCGCGGGTGACGGTGGGGGCGGGCGGCGCGCCGCGTACGTTCGTGGGGCCGTTCTTCTCCGAAAAGGGGCACCCACTGCTGGATGACGTGCAGCTTTCGGGCGTGCGGTGGACGGCGGGGGACAATCCGCCGGGAAAGCCGCTGGTGAGCGCGGGGGACGCGGTGCTGGTGTCCGAGGAAGTGGATGGCCGGGTTCACGTCAACGTGGACCTGTCGCGTTCGAACGTGCAGCGGGTGTCCGCGTGGCCGGTGCTGCTGAGCAACCTGGTGCGCGAGGCCCGGCGCACGCGGGAGGGCTTTCCTCGGCGTCAGTTGATGTTGGGTGAGCCGCTGCCGGTGGTGACGCTCGCGGGTGCGCGTTACGCGCTCGTGGGACCGGGGGGCAGCCGACCGGTGTTTGGCGCGGGCGAGGTGACGCTGTCGCCCCCCACCGGGCCTGGGGCCTATTCGCTGGAGCGCGACGGCGACGTGGTGGACACGGCGCAGGTGCTGGCGCTGGACGCCCGGGAGTCGGACCTGCGTGCGCGCGGACGCGCGGACGTGCCGGCACGTGAGGCGGGGGAAGACGACGCGGGAGGCAGCGCGCCGGGCCGGGCCCGATGGCCCTTGGTCCTGCTGCTCGCCGCGTTGGTGGCGGACTTCTATCTCACGCGGCGGGAGTCGCCGGGCGCCTCTGGGACGGGGGTGCCTGGCACTGGGGGCGCGTCATGAACGCGTTATCGGTGCGACGGGACGATTCGATGAAGGCGTGCGAGGTGAGCGCGCGGTGGATGATGGGGCGCCCGCTACCTGTGCTGCTTGGTGCCACCATGGCTTCCAGTCGCTGGAGCCGCGGATGACCTTCTCCCTCCCGCAGGCGTGGGTGCTGCTGCTGCCGCTGGGCCTCTTCCTCTGGAAGTACGGCCGTCGGCCGGGCCCGCCCATGTGGCTGCGCGCCGCGCTGCTGGTGCTCGTCGTCGGCGCGCTCTCGGGCCCCGAGCTGCGGCTGGCCGACGCGGGCAGTGACGTCGTCGTGGTGGTGGACCGCTCCGCGTCCATGCCTCGCGACGTGGACCGCACGGCCCAGGAGCTCGTCACCCTGCTGGAGTCGCAGCGCCGCCCCGGGGACCGCGTGGGGGTCATCACCTTCGGCCGGGACGCGCGCGTCGAGCAGCCCCTGTCCAACCTCGGCGGCTTTGGCGGCTTCACGCGCCCCGTGGACGCGGAGGCCTCCGATTTGTCCGCCGCGTTGGACGCCGCGAGCGCCCTCATCCCCGACGAGCGCGCCGGCCGCGTGCTGGTGCTGTCCGATGGCCGCGCCACGGGCGTGGATGCGCGCGGCGCCGCGCGGCGCCTGGCGGCCCGGGGCCTCGCCGTGGACTGGCGTCACCTCGCCCGTCCCGAGCCGCCGCTCGACGTGGCTGTCGTCTCCGTGGACGTCCCCGCCGCCGTCTCCGAGCGCGAGCCCTTCCAGTTCTCCGCCGTGGTCCATGCCTCCGCCGCCGTCACCGGCACCGTCCGGCTGGAGCGCAATGGCCGCGTGCTCCTCCAGGGGCCCTTCGACTTCCAGCCCGGCCCCAACGTCCTGCCGCTGCGCGACCTGGTCGAGGAGCCCGGACTGGTCCGCTACCAGCTCTCCGTGGCCGCCCCCGGCGACGGCGTGGTGGAGAACGACCGGGGCGTCGCCGTGCTGCGCGTGGAGGGCCCGCCCCGGGTGTTGCTGCTCACGAACCAGTCCCGGGGCACGCTCGCGCAGTCGCTCGCCGCTTCGGGGTTGCAGCTCGACGTGCGCACGCCGTTCCGCCTCACGCTGGATGACCTGGATGGCGTGGGCACCGTGGTGCTGGAGAACGTGGACGCGAACGCGCTCGGCGAGCCGGGCCTCAACGCGCTGGCGGCCTACGTCGAGCAGGCCGGTGGCGGGCTGGTGATGACCGGCGGGCGCAACAGCTTCGGCGAGGGCGGCTTCCGGCGCTCGCCCGTGGAGCCGCTGCTCCCCGTGTCCCTGGAGATGCGCGAGGAGCAGCGCCGCGCGTCCCTGGCGCTGAGCGTGTTGATGGACGCCTCCTGCTCCATGGGGATGACCGTCCCGGACGGGCGGACGAAGATGGAGCTGGCCGCCGAGGGCGTCGTGGCCGCGCTGACGCTGCTCAACCCCAAGGACGAGGTCTCCGTGCACATGGTGGACACGGCGGCCCATGAAATCTTCCCGCTCAGTCCGGTGGAGGCGGGGTTGCCCCTGGACGCCGTCGCGCGTGGCTTCAGCGGTGGCGGCGGCATCTACGTGGGCGAGGCGCTCCGCACCGGCCGCACGGAAATCCTCCGCAGCGAGAAGTCCACGCGCCACGTCCTCCTGTTCTCCGACGCAGCGGACTCCGAGGAGCCCGAGGACTACCAGCGCACGCTGGCCCACTTGCGCGAGCAGGGCGTGACGGTGTCCGTCATCGGGCTGGGCGTGCCCTCGGACCCGGACGCGGAGCTGCTCCGGGAGGTGGCCCACCGGGGCGGTGGGCGCGTCTACTTCGCCGAGGACGCGATGAGCCTGCCGCGCATCTTCAGCCAGGAGACGCTCACGGTGGCGCGCGCCACCTTCGTGGACGAGCCCGCGTCGCTGGAAGGCGCGCCGGACCTGCCGCTGCTCGGCAGGCTGTCCGCGCAAGGGCTGCCCCAGGTGGGCGGCTACAACCTCACCTACCTCAAGCCCCGCGCCAACGTGGCGCTGCGCACCCTGGACACGAATGGCGCGCCCATCCTGGCGATGTGGCCGCGAGGCGCGGGGCGCACGGTGGCCTTCACCGCGGAGGTGGACGGGCCGTACACCGGCGAGCTGCGGACGTGGGCCTCCCTGCGCGCGGCCCTGGAGGGGATGGTGCGCTGGACGCTGGCGGGCGCGGCGCCCGTCGGGGACGCGGTGGTGCGCACCGAGCGGCGGGGGCACCTGCTGCGCGTGACGCTGGACCTGCCGCCGGGCGAGGCGCTGCCCGGCGCGGCGCCGACGATGGTGCTCCTGCCTGGCGACGGACGCGCCGCGCCGGTGGAGCGTCCGATGCGCTGGGAGGATGAAGACCGGCTCGTCGCCGAGTACCCGCTGGAGGGCAGCGGGACGTGGCACCCGGTGGTGCGGCTGGGCGCGAAGGTGCTGCGCGCGCCGCCCGTCACGCTGCCCTACGCGCCGGAGTTCGAGCCCGGCTCCGCGAAGGCGGGGCTGGAGCTGCTGCGCGCCATCGCGGCCGTGGGAGGCGGCGTGGAGCGCCTGTCCATGACGGGCCTCTTCATGGAGGCTCCGGAGTCGCTGGGCCGCGTGGCCCTGGCGCCGTGGCTGGTGGCCCTGGCGCTGGCCCTGCTGCTGGCGGAGGTGGCCGTGCGCCGCTTCCTCTCCGCGCCCCGGCTGCGTGCGTCGCGGACCCGCGAGCGCGCCGTGGCCGTCCCCGTGGCACCCGGGGCGTCCTCGGCGCCGTCGCACGCCCAGGCAACACGGACGGCCCAGACGTCCGCTCCGCCCACCCACGAGGGCGACGCGGCCGTGACACCAGCGAAGCCGGCCGAGGGGAGCGTGGACTCCGCACTGGACGCCGCGCGAGCCCGGGCCCGGAGGCGGCTGGACCGTTGAGACGAAGGCGTGGGGAGAGGTGCGGGCCGCCCCGGACAGGAAGGGGCTGGCACAGGTGAGGGCGACTGTCCGCGGTGGGTACGAGTCGCCCCGAACAAGAAGGGGGGATCGGAGATGTGGGGCGACCCGCGCCCTGCGAAACGCACAGGGTGAATGAGTGGATACACGAGCAGTGTATGATTTGCAACACGAACCTAAAATTATCCGTGGGTGGAATGTGGTGCGGTAGCGCACGTCCTGGCCGGGCCGAGGTGTCGGGCACCCGGCAGCGGGCGCGCGTGGCTCCCGCCACTCAACATCCGCGGCGTGCCGGAAGGGCCGTGGGAGCTGCCTCGCGGCGGAGGCTTCGTAAAGAGGGCGCATGAACGTGCTCTCCCGACGCTCGCTCGGCGCGGTGGCGCTGCTGTTCCTGGTGGACTGCGCACACCGCGCGCCCTCGGCCGCGCCGGAGCCCGAGGTCCCATCGCCGCCGCTGCCGCCCCCGGACCTGAGCTTCGACGTGCAGCGCTACAGCACCGTCATCGGCTGGCCGGAGGGGACGCAGCCGGTGGCGCCCGACGGCTTCGAGGTGACGCGGTACGCGGACGGCTTCCAGAACCCCCGGTGGATGTACGTGCTGCCCAACGGCGACGTGCTGGTGGCCGAGGCCGCCTCCCTGTTCAAGGACGAGGAGGACCGCGCGGAGGCCATCGAGACGGGGAAGGTCCGCTCGCAGAACATCGGCACCAGCGCCAACCGCATCACCCTGCTGCGGGACGCGGATGGAGACGGCCGCCCCGAGGTGCGTGAAGTCTTCCTGGAGGGGCTCAATCAGCCGCTGGGCATGGCGCTCGTGGGCAACCAGCTCTACGTGGCCGTGGGCTCGGCGAGCAACAACGCCGAATACGGCCTGAAGGAAGAGGAGCGCCGGGTCATCCAAGGTGGGTGCGCAGCTCCTGCTCCAGCTTCGCGCGGGGCTGGGCACCCAGCAGTTGCCGCACGACCTTGCCCTCCTTGAAGAGCAGCAGCGCCGGGACGGAGCGGATGCCATAGCGCATGGCGGACTCTGGGTTGTCGTCCACGTCCAGGCTCGTCACCTTCAGCCGTCCCCGGAAATCAGCGGCAATCACGTCGAGCACGGGGGCGAGCGCGCGGCACGGCGGGCACCAGGCGGCCGTGAAGTCCACCAGCACGGGCTCGGGTGACTCCAGCACCTCCCCTTGAAAGTGCGCGTCGTCCAGCGGGATGACGTGGGTCGTCATGGTGTGTCCTCCTGTCGCGGCCGGGCGCGTGGGCCCGGCCTGGGTGTGGACCCAGGTGTAGTGGCCTCGACGGAAACGGACGAGCGCCCGCGAGGGAACGCTGTGTTGCGCGAGGTCCCTTTACCGATTCCGCGTGGACGTGGGCTCGGTGGCGTCATCCCACGGGAGCGCGGCGCCGCGTTCGCTCAGCAGCGACAGGAAGGCGCGCACCTTGGGCGGGAGCTGCCGCCTGCTGGGGTAGACAGCGAAGACGGGGATGCCCGGCGGCGTCTCGGCTTCCAGCACTGGCACGAGCAGCCCGCCGCGCACGTCCTCGGCGACGAGCGAGGCGGGCAGCCGCACCACGCCCAGGCCCGCGCGCGCGGCCGCTTGTCCCGCGCGCACGCTGGGAACGCGCAGGCGTCCCGTCACCGGATGGCTCTTCGCGCCGCGGCCCTCGCCGAAGAACCAGACCTCGTCGGTGCCGGGCGCGGCGAGCACGACGCAGGCATGACCTTGCAGCTCCGCCGCGGTCCGGGGTGTCCCTTGCCTCGCGAGGTAGGCCGGGCTGGCGTAGTAGCCGGTGCGAAGGCGCCCGAGCCTTCGGGCCACCATGGCGGAGTCCGCGAGCGGGCCGGTCCGCAGCGCCAGGTCGTACTCCTCGGAGATGAGGTCCACGTGCGCTTCAGCGAGTGAGACTTCCACGCGGAGCAGGGGATGACGCAACAGCAGCTCCGCGATGAGTGGGGTCAGCAGCTCGCCCAGCAGTGAGAGCGTGGCGATGCGCAGGGTGCCCTGCGGCGTGACGCGCGACTCGCCAAGCGCGCGGTTCACCTCGCGCGCCTCCGCCACCAGCCGCGCGCAGTGGGCGTGGTAGTCGCGGCCCACCTCCGTGAGCCGGAGCCCGCGCGGGTTGCGCTCGATGAGCCGGACGCCCAGCCGCTCCTCCAACGCCGCGAGGCGGCGGCTCACCGTGGACTTGCGCAGCCCCAGCCGCTCCGCCGCGGCGGTGATGCCTCCGGTCGCCACGACTTCGGTGAAGAGGAGCATGTCATCCAGGAGGGGCGGGCTCGCGGGCACCCGGTGAGCCTACCAGGGGCGCTCAGGGCGCCAGATGCAGCTGGACATTAATAATCCGTCAGTCATTTAAAATAAGAAATTCTTGAATAATGTTTCACGCGGCTGGAGCCTCGGCCTCCCCTGGCCGTGTCCGGTGAGCACCGCTCTCCGGGTTCGCGGCCCATCCCCCCGAGGACGCGATGAAGACGCGATTGTGGTTGCTCCTGGTGCCCGCGTTGGTGGCGGCCGGCTGTGGTCCCATCGACGCGGAAGAAGAGCCCGTCATCGACGAGCTGACCGGTCAGGTGCTGCTGGAGGCCACCACGAAGTACGACATGCACCGGCTGCTGGAGGACACCGACATCACCGGGAGCCAGTGGGTGACCACCGCGCAGGTGCAGGCCTTCCTCCAGCAGAACAACTCGTTCCTGGCGAACTACCGGGACCCGGCCTTCAACAACAAGACGGCCGCCGCGCTCATCGTCGAGCGCTCCAAGGCCTTTGGCATCAGCCCGCTGTACATGCTGGCCCGCATCCAGGTGGAGTCCAGCCTCATCCAGAGCGGCAACTCCAACAACCTGGCCAAGGCCACCGGCTGTGGCTGCCCGGACACCAGCGGCTGTGACGCGCAATACGTGGGCTTCGGCAAGCAGATTGACTGCTCCGCCAAGAAGCTGCGCGGCTACCTGACGGACCTGGACGCGGGCCGTCCCACCATCTCCGGCTGGCGCGTGGGCGTGACGAAGTCCACGTCGGACCCGTGCTCGGTGCGGCCCGCCAACAAGGCGACGGCGGCGCTCTACACGTACACGCCCTGGGTGGGCGCGTATGCCCTCCAGTGCGGCCGCACCAACGTGGGCGGCTCGTCGCTGGTGGCCGTCGTCTACCACCGCTACGAGTCGGCCTATGCCTGGGGCTCCGCCTCCGGCTGCTTCTCCGAGACGGCCGGCGCCACCTTGCCGGAGCTCGGCTGCGTGCAGAGCTCGTCGGATGCCATGTGGCGGCAGTGTCAGTCGGGCGCCTTCACCGCGGGCAGCGTGGCCAAGCCCACGAACTGCACCGCGTCCTATGGCTGGTGCTCCTCCGCCACGCTGGGCCGCTCGGTGCCGGTGCGCACCTGCGTGCAGTCCACGGGTGATGGGCAGTGGCACCAGTGCGGCGCCAACAGCGCGTGGCTGAGCGCGCCGAGCGCGCCCATCTCCGGCGCGGGCCCCGCGGGCTCGTGCTTCGCGATGTACGGCCTCTAATCGTCGAAGCGGCGGCTCCCGCCCGGAAGGACGGGAGCCCGCCGTGTCCCAGCGCGCCTCAGTACTGGTTGGTCCAGATGAGGTCCAACCCGCCCGAGCGCGCGTCGCCGTACTGGCCTTCCAGGCTCCAGCGCGTGCCCAGCTGGTACTCGAAGCGCACCGCGTTGGCGTTCTCTCCCTGCTGGAGGTTGGCGCCCACGCGGCCGGTGTAGCCGACGTAGATTTTGTCCGTCACGTACGTGCCGACCTCCAGCTTGGTGCCCGCGATGCCGGAGTCCCCCGCCTCGATGGAGACCACGTCCAGGGGCAGCTTCGCCGCCAGGGCCTTGCGGGCCTCGTTGGCCACCAGCGAGCCCACCACGGACGCGGCCTGCGCGCTGGCGTTCATGGAGGCACCGGAGCTGCGCTCCAGCGTGCGCCGGCCTGTCGCCAGCAGCGTGTAGATTTCCGACTCCGGCAGCGGCGGGTCGCTGGTGGGCTTGATGGTGAGTTCACGCCCCTGGCCCCGGATGGTGACGAACACGGTGACCTTGGCGCCGTCGTTGCGGTGCTCGGCGGTGACGTTGATGTACGGCGACATGGCCGGGCCGGTGAAGCGCACCTGGCTGTCGCGCTGGACGTCGAAGCGGCGGCCCAGCACGTCCACGCGTCCACGCAGCACGCGCACCTCACCGAACAGGCGCGCCACGTCCGTGTATTCGACGCGGAAGTCCTCCGACAGCCCCAGCTCCGCGTTGATGTCGGAGCCCTTCACCCAGAGGTTGCGGGGCGCATTCACATTCACCCAGAACACCATGGGCGGCGTGGCCGCTTCGTCCGGGGGCGCGCCTTCCACGGGTGTCCCATCGGGATTCGTCGGGAGCTGCGCCTGGGCCGCCTCCTTGCGCTTCTTGGGGTTCAACGGCTCGCCGTTGCGCACCAGCACCACGTCACCGGGCCGCTCCAGCGCCTGCAGGTCCTTGCGCTTGGCTTCCGGCAGCTCGATGGTGGCCTCGGGGATGGCGACGTTGCGCAGGTTGACCAGGCGCTGGGACAGCGTGCCCTCCACCTTCGCGCGCAGGCTCACCAGCGCCATGAGCTGGTCGTCGACGATGATGGGGAAGTTGCGCATCACCAGCGGCGGCTCGGACGTCCCGGGGCTGGACAGCTCGTACTCATTCCGGGCGTTGAGCACCGCGGTCAGCGGCGAGTTGAGGTGGAGTGCGCCGTTGCCGGCCTTCGCCGACAGCGTCGTGACGGCGATGGCCTCGCGGCTGGCCTTCAGGGCGAGTTGGATGTCGCGGTACTCGCCCAGGCCCATCAGCCCCAGCTTGCCGTCCTTCCACTCCAGGCTGCCGTTGATGCTGGGCGCGCCCAGCGTGCCGGCGACGCTGGCGTCCGCCTGGAGCACGCCGCCGATGCTGCGCAGCATCTCCACCGTGCCGGAGAGGAAGGCCGGGTTGAAGTCTCGCGCCTTGAGTGTGACCTCCACTGGCGCGGTGTCTGTCTGCGGTCCCCGGGTGAGCGCGGGCAGTGACACGTCCAGGCCCAGGCCGCCGTTCACCAGCATGGTGCCGCCGCCCGGCTCGGTGAGCAGCAGGTCGAAGCGGGAGCGGGTGTCCCTGTACGTGTAGTTCAGGCGCACCTGGCCCAGGCCCGTGTTGCCCAAGCCCAGGTCCTGCACGCCAGCGGTGAGCTCCAGCTGCGGCGCGTCGAGCGTGCCCCGCGCGCCCAGCTCCATGGCCAGCACGCCCTGGATGCCCGTGGGCCGGCCCCCCTGCGGTGGCGGCGCGCCCTCCGCCACGGGCGACGCCGGGGTGGCCAGGCCGGGGAGCTCCTTCAGCGGCACCGGACCCACGCGGCCGGTGATGTCGAAGGGGATGTGGCCGTAGACCTCGCGGTCCTGGAGCGCGCCCAGCGGGGCCGCCAGCGTGGCCGTCAGCTGCGCCAGCGGCCCGTCCTGGCGCTGCGCGTTCAGCGTCAGCTTCACGTCCTGGTCGCCGCCCACGACGCTGAGCTGCCCGTTCATGGGCGGCAGCCCGTTCATCGTCACCGCGTGGGCCTGCACGCGCAGCGTCGCCTGGGGCACCAGCACCGAGCCCTCGAAGTCCAGCTCCGCCGTCACGGTGCCGCCCGGCTGCTGCACGCCGCTCATGCCCTGGAGCAGGGTGAGGGGCAGCTGCGTGACGCGGGCCTCCACGCCCAGCGTCGTCGCGAGGAGCTCATCGGGCGTGGGCGGCTTCGCCATCAGCCCGCCCACCGTGAAGGGCGTCCGCAGGGCGACGTACGTCGGGGAGCCCAGGCCCTCCACGTCCAGGCGCGCATCCAACGTCGGGTCCTCGCGGTCGGACACGGCGCGCAGCTGGAAGGCCAGCGGCACGGGCAGCGAGAAGCCCGGCGGCGGCGTCTGGTAGCGCACGTCCTGCCCGCGCAGGGTGAAGTCCAGCAGGGGCTCACGCGCGGGGCCTTCCACGGTCAGCGTGCCCGCCAGCCGGCCGCTGGCGCTCTCGGGCTGGCCCGCGAGCTTCATGGCGCCGGCGAGGTCCAGGTCCTCCAGCTTCACGCGCACGGACATCGCGTCGCGCCGGCGCTTGAGCACGCCCTGCACCGGCACGTCGAACTCGGCGGCGAGCCGCGCCACGGGCAGGCTGGCCGCCAGCGTCCCGATGGCGCGGTCCTTCACGTAGCGCGCCTTCACTTTCGCCTGGAGCCCCTCGTAGCCGCGCGCGCTGCCGTCTTCCAGCCGCAGGTCGGCCTCCGCGTCGGGGCGCGCCATCTGCCCGCTGACGGCGGCGTGGCCCGTCAGCCTGCCGCCCAGGCCCAGCGACTCGGGGATGAGGGACCTGGGCAGCCGCGACAAATCGAACGCGCCCAATTCCACGCGCGCGGTGACACGCTGGCCGCGCATCGCGCCCTGGAGCGACAGCGTCTGCCCCTCCGACGCGAGCCGCAGCGGGGGCGCCACCTCGACGTCGCCTCCGCCGAAGCCCAGGTGCGTGGGCGCCTGGAGCGTCCAGGTGGCCTCCGGCCAGAACAGCGCCAGCTGCTGGATGGCCAGCCCCTGGCCATCGTCGTCCACCTGGCCACCGAGCGTGAGCCCCAGCTCCGCGTCTCCCGCCACGCGCACGCTGGCCTCCAGCGCGCGCTCCCGCGTGGCCAGCGTGACGGCGACGTCGCGCAGGTCCCGCCCGCCCGCCTTCAGTCGGGACACCACCAGCGTGGCGTTGGACGTGAGGGGGTGGCTGACGTCCGGCACCTCCAGCTTCAGGGACACGTCCTGCGCCGCCACGTCGCCGTACCGCAGCGCCGCGAAGCCGCCGTCGACCTTCACCGCGGGCGTGCGCGGCGGGCCCTTCACGGAGAAGTCCAGCGTGCCGTTGCCCGCCATGGGCGCCACCACGCCTGGCATCAGCTTGGACAGCATCCGCGACAGCAGGGCGAGGTTGCCGGCGGTGAGGCCGCCTTCCAGGTTCACCGACTCCGCCGTGCCGTCTCCCCTGGCCTGCAGGGCCACGCCCGGGGCGAGCAGCCGCAGCCGCATCAGCGAATACCGGCCCTCCTTCGCGCTGGCCTCCAGCTCCACCGGACCCAGCGGCTGGCCCAGGTACTCGGACGGGGACACGGTGAGCTTCACCTCGCCTTCCATCGACTCCAGGCTCGTGCCTCCGCCCTTCGCGTCCAGGTCCGCGGCGATGCGCGTCTTGGGGCCCTGCGCCATCAGCTCCGACAGGTCCACGTCGCGCGCCTTCACGGACAGGCCGTCGGTGCGCATCCGCTCCAAGTCCAGGCCGCCCTTCACGGACAGGGAGGCGCTGGCGGCCTTCGCGGTGACGTCCACCTGGGCCGCGTCGCCCTCCAGCCCGGCGGAGCCCTCCGCGGACACCGGCACCAGCAAGGGCCAGGTGGGCACGAAGGCCCGCAGCAGGTCGGGCGGCGCGGACAGGCGCCGCAGCTCCAACCCTGCCTGGAGCGGGCCCTCTGTCGCGCCCGGCGGCGTCTCCGGGGGGAGCTTCGCGCGGCCGCTGGCCTCCAGCGCCAGCCCCGCGGCCTCCAGGTCGACGTCGCCCTCGAACACGCCCTCTTCGCCGCGGGCCTTCAGCGCCAGCCGCACGGGCCCGGGCACGGGGCGGGTGAGGCGCGCGGTGGCCTCCAGGTTCGCGCCCACGCCCTGCGTCGCGGCGGCGTAGCTGGCCGAGCCCCGGGCCTCCAGGTCCTCCAGCCGCACCTGCCGCTCACCGCCTTCGGGCAGCGCCTGCCGGAAGTCGACATAGCCGTCCTCGAGCACCAGCTCGTGCAAGTCCAGCGTCAGCGAGCCGCGGCCCGTGGAGGGCTCCTCGGGGCTGGGCGCGCGGGGCTCCAGCGCGCGCGTCAGGTTCAGCCCGCGCTCGTCCTGGGCCAGATACAGGCGTGGACGCTCGAGGCGCGCGGACGAGAGGTCCACGTGCTGGCGCACCAGCCCCGCCAGCCGCGCGCGCACGTCCACCCGGGCAACCTCCGCCACCAGCTCGCCTTCGGGGTCATACAGCTTCACGTCCTCCAAGATGACGCCGCCCAGGGACAGGTCCAGGCGCCCCAGCTCCAGCCGGCCGGAGAGCTGCTCGTTGGCCAGCGCGAGCCCCTTCTGGACGAGCCAGGCCTCTCCGCGCGACGTCGTGGCGAAGACGAGCACGCCCGCGACGACGAGCACGATGAGGCCCACCAGGCCCAGCAGGCTCCACAGCACGCGGCGGCCCCAGCGCGCGGGCCGGCTCGGGGGGGATTGCGTCAAAACGCCTCTCCAATCGACAGGTGCAGCGCGCACTGCCCGTCCGGAGCGCCCGCGAACGCGCCGCTGGGCGTCGTCGGACCCGTGGGCCTCCACCGGCTTCCAATGCCGAAGCAGCCTCCCGCTTCGGGATAGATGTATCCCGGGGTGGAAACGGGCAATCCCCCGCCGATGTTCAACCGCCGGGCGATGTCCAGCCGGATGGGCCCCACGACGGTCAGGTACCGCAGGCCCATGCCCACGGCGTGGTAGTGCTGGGGGCCGAAGAGCTTGGGCCGGTTCCCATGGGCGAAGTCCTCGATGCCCACCAGGCCCGTGTCATAGAAGGCCGCCACCATCAGGCTCTCCGTGAACTGGTAGCGCATCTCCACCGAGGTCTCGAAGAGGCTGTTGCCCCCCACGGGCACGGTGTCCCACTCCTCGTCCTGGACGACCTCCGGGACGCCGTCGCCGTCCACGTCCGCGGTGCGCTGCAGGGCGGCCAGCGGGGACAGGCGCTGGCCGTTGAAGCCCCGCATGAACGTGCCACCGCCCGAGAAGAAGCGGGTGACGATGGAGCTCTGGCCGCCGCCCGCGGGGTTCAGCGTGCCCGCGCGCACCTTCGCCGCCAGGATGAACCGCTTGTCCTCGCCAAACGAGCGGTAGACGCGCAGGTCGGGCAGCAGGCGGACGTAGTTGAAGTCTCCGAAGAGCGGACCGCCGCCCTTCTGGATGGAGAGGGAGAGGTAGTAGCCGTCGCGCGGCTCGATGACGTCATCGCGCCGGTCCCAGGTGAAGGCCAGCTCCAGGAAGCTGAGCGCCACGTCGCACTGCTCCTGGCCTTCGCCGCAGCCCAGGACGATGGGCGGCACCCGGGAGTCCGCGCTGACACGGCCGCTGAGCCGGTACACCTGGAGGTTGTACGAGGGGAAGATGGAGAAGTCGGGGTGCGGCTGCCAGATGACACCCGTCTGGAGCCTGCCGCCCCAGAAGTCATAGGCCTGCTCCAGGCCCTTCTCCACGCTGAGCGAGTTCTGCGCCCGCAAGTCCCGGAACAGGAAGCGGGGCTGCTCGTATTCGGCGGTGACGTCGAAGACGGGGCCGTTCTTGTTGAAGCTGAGGACGTTGGGGATGAAGGCGTAGCCCAGCCGGCCGCGGACGGTGAAGCGGCGCAGGCCGCCGCCGAAGTTCCGGTGGGTCCACTCGCCCACCGCGCGGACCTCCTGCCGGGCCGCGTCCACGCCCAGGCCGCCGCCCAGCCGCACGGAGCGGAAGGGCGCCTCGCGCACGTCCACCACCACGGGCACCGTGCCGGACTCGCGGTCCGGCGCGCCGCGGTTCACCTTCACCGCGCCGAACACGCCCATGCGGAACACGCGCGCCTGCGCGTTGGCCAGCGCCGTCTCGCTGTACCAGTCCCCCTTCTTCAGCGCGCCCGTCACCTGTTCAATGATGCGGCGCGGAGGCACCTGGGGGTTGGCGTCCGTGGCGACGAAGGTGTTGCCGAAGCGGTAGCGGATGCCGGGCCGGGTGCGCAGCTCCACCACCGCCTGCCGGGTGTCCACGTCCACCCGGACCTCACCGTCGACCTCGGCCTCCGCGTAGGCCAGCTCGCGCAGCCGCTCCTGGACGCGGACCTTGGCTTCCTCCCAGGCCTCTTCCCTGAAGACGTCGCCCTCGTGCAGGGGCAGCCCGTCCAGCACGTACTCGCGGTGCTCCTCGCGCACGTCCTCCGGCAAGGTGTCCAGGCCCGTCACCTGGATTTCGCTGATGCGGGTGGGCTCGCCCTCCTGCACGCTGATGTCGATGGCGACCTTGTCGTCACCGTCCGGGTTCACCTCTGCGTTTGTGACTTTCGCCTGGTAGTAGCCCTGGGCCTGGTAGTACCGCTCGATGCGCCGCAGGTCCGCCTGCCAGGCGTTGGCGTCGAAGTAGCTGGGGCCGCCAAAGGGCCAGAAGCCCCAGAAGGGCGTCTCGGTGGTGAGGATGCGGTCCTTGATGGCGCCCTCGCTCACCTGGTCCGTTCCCTGGATTTCCAGGTCGGTGACCTTGGGCCCCGAGGGGGGCGGCGCGTTCGTGGTGGCGCAGGCCGCGGTGAGCAGCAGGGCGAGCGGAGTGGCAAGGCGGAGGTGTCTGAGCAGGTCGGCGGCCACGGGAGGTTTCATAGCCGGAAGGCTCGCGGCCCCAACACTTCTTCCGTCCAGGATGGCAATGCTTTGTCGCATACCGGGACGTCGGGCGGGACTCCAGTGTCCGGTGTCACGGCGTGGCGCCTCGTGAAGACGTGCAAGCCGCGCCCGGCTGGCCCAAGATGGGAGGTCATGGCCCAGTCCCGGCGAATCAGAAGCCTGGTGTTCTCCGTGCTCGCGGTTTGCGCGTCCTCGTGTGGTGTCTCCGAGGACGAGGCGGTGCGCCCCAAGGAGGGGGAGAGCTTGTCGGACGCGCCCTACTGCGGCTCGTTCGGCTGTGTGAATCCGTACCAGTTCTGCACGGAAATCTTCCTGGAGTTCGGCCGCTCGCCGCCCATCTGCGTCTTCGACAACGTCTGCGAGCGGCTGGAGTGCGCCAACGCCAACCGCACCTGCGCCCTGTTCGACGGCTTCCCGGCCCAGGTGAAGTGCGTCGAACCGTGAGGCCGGCGCCGCCCGGGACTCTGAAGCCCCCGGGCGGACGGTGGCTCAGCGCCGCGCGGACGCGGTGAGCCAGGCCAGCCGCTCGGCGGCCTCGCGCGTGCGCGAATCGGTGAGCAGGTCGCTCACGTTCTGTTCGATTCGATAGGCCCAGTTCGAATCGCTCATGGAGCCGGGCAGGTTGATGCGGTCCCGGGTGCCGAGCACGTCCTGCCAGGGCAGCACGCACAAGTCACTGTTGGCGTTGAGCGCCGAGGCCAGCATGGCCCGGTGCACGTCCGGGGTGAACTCGCGGGTGAGGGCCACGCCGTTGAGCTCCGGCCACGAGCGCGCCGCCGCCTGCCGCTCGGGGTCCCCCGCGCCCTCCCACCACTCGGCCACCGTGTCCGTGTCATGCGTGCCGGTGGTGACCAGGGACACCGCCGGGAACTGGCGCGGGTCGCGGTAATGGTTGTCGTCGCGCTCCCAGCGCATCACCCGGTAGCCGGGCAGCTGGAGCTCCGCGAGGATGTGGCGCACGAAGGGCGGAATCACGCCCAGGTCCTCGGCGACGATGCCGGCGCCCTCGGACAGCAGTCGGAAGGTCTTCTCACCCAGGCGGCGGTGGCTCTCCTCGTCCGGCGGGATGAAGCGCCCGGCGGGCGTCTGCGCGTCGCGAATCCACTGCCGGAAGTACCCCACCGCGTGGTCCACCCGGCGCAAGTCGTAGTAGCTGGCCGCCTTCTTCGCGCGCATCTTCAGCCACGCGAAGTCGTCTCGCTCCATGGCCGCCAGGTCGAAGTAGGGCAGGCCCCAGTCCTGGCCCGTGGCGGAGAAGTCATCCGGAGGCACGCCCAGGCGGGCGTCGCGCCGCAGGATGTCCGGATGCGCCCACACGTCCGCGCTGTCCTGCCCGATGATGAACGGCTCGTCTCCGCACAGGAGGACGTCCCTGGCGCGGGCCTGCGTCCGCACCTCGTTCCACTGCTGCTCGGCCACCCACTGCAGCCAGGCGTGGTAGCGCACGCGGCGCTCCAGCTCCCGGGACTTCTGGGCCAGGGCCTCTGGGTGGCGGGTGCGCAGCGGCTCCGGCCACTCCCACCACGGGCGGCGGTCCTCCTGCTCGCTGATGGCGGTGAAGAGCGCGTAGCTCTCCAGCCACTCGCCCTGGGCGTCGCGCCACTGGCGGAAGGCCTTCGCCCGCTCGGACTGGGGCGCCCAGTGCTGGGCTTCGAAGACGTCGAAGGCGCGCGCGAAGGCGGCGTCCTTGAGGGGGAAGACCACGTCGTAGCGCACGCGCGGCGCCGCACGCGCCTCGGCCAGCTGGGCGCGCTGCGCGTCGGACAGGGCCGCCTCGCCGCCGGCCGCGGTGAACTCCGGCAGCCGCTGCAGGTCGATGAAGAGCGGATTGAGGCCGAAGGCGGAGCGCGTCGCGTAGGGGCTCGGGTCACCCGGCGCGGTGGGCAGCAGCGGCAGCACCATCAGCATCCGCTGGCGGGCGGCCTGCATCCAGGTGAACAGGCCCTCCAGCGCACCGAAGTCACCGATGCCAAAGTCGCTCTGCGAGCGGAGGGAGAAGAGCGGGAGCAGAAGACCGGAGAGCCGGCCGGGTGTGGACATGGTGCGATGCAATCTGCCCCAGCCCCGCGCCGGTGGGAACTGCCGACGCGCTCCGAAGGTGTCTGGGTTCTTCGCTTTCCGGACGGAAGGGCCGCTAACATCCAGGCGTGAACTGGTTGCCGGAGTCTTTCTACGCCCGCCCCGCGCTGGTGGTCGCCCGGGAGCTGCTCGGCACCTTGCTGGTGGTGGAGGAGGGCGGACAGCGCCGGGTGGGCCGCATCGTGGAGACGGAGGCCTATCTGGGCGAGCACGACCTGGCGTGCCACGCGGCCAAGGGGCTCACCCCTCGCACCGAGGTCATGTTCGGCCCGGCCGGCGTGGCGTACGTCTATCTGATTTATGGCATGCACCACTGTTTCAACGTCGTGACGGATGCCACGGGGGTGGGAGCGGCGGTGCTGGTGCGGGCGGTGGAGCCGGTGGAGGGCCTGCCCCCGGGGACGCGCACGGACGGGCCGGGCCGCCTGTGCAAGGCGCTGGGCCTCACCCGGGCGCACAACCGGCGGGGCCTGTGCACGCCGGCGCTGCACCTGAGACGCGGGACGCCTGTTCCCGAGTCAGCAGTGTCCCGGGGACCGCGGATTGGCGTGGACTATGCCGGGGCGTGGGCCGCCGAACCCTTCCGGTTGTGGGTCCGGGACAGTCAACATGTCAGCAAGGGGCCGTCGCCCGGGGGCCGCAAGCCCGCTTGACGGCGGGCTTCCTGGCTGGTTGGGTGCGTCCCGCCATGTCCGACGAGGCCGTCATGGAAGAGGACCGTCAGCTCCTCTCTCGCGCACAGGATGGGGACGTTTCCGCCTTCGAGGCCCTGGTGGATGCCCACCGGGACAAGGTGTATGGCCTGGCGCTCCGGATGACCCGTTCGGAGGCCGACGCGGCCGAAATCACCCAGGACACCTTCCTGTCCGCCTACCAACACCTGAAGGACTTCCGGGGGGATGCCGCCTTCGGCTCCTGGGTGCACCGCATCGCCGCCAACCATGCGCTCATGCGCCTGCGCCACCGCCGAGTAGCCCAGGCAGCCGAGCAGGAGCTCCAGGGCCCGGAGTTCACCGAGCGGGGCTCCCTGGCGGAGTATCCCCAGTCGGACTGGAGCCGGGACGCCGAGGAAAAGGCCCTGGACGCCGAGCTGGGGGCCGCCATCCAGCAGGCCTCGGACCGCCTGCCCGAGGGATACCGGGAGGTCTTCCTCTTGAAAGACGTGGAGGGCCTCAGTTACGAACAGATTGCAGAGGCAACGGGGGACTCCATCCCCGCCATCAAGAGCCGGTTGCACCGGGCACGGCTCGCGCTCCGTGAAGCCATCGACGCTTTCTACAACCGGGACAGTCGCGAGTTGTGAAACGCGACGAAGCGCTCGGCATCTTTGAGAGGAACGAGGGCGCGCCGCAGCCAGCCGAGGTTCGGATGTACAACTGCAAAGATTCCATCAACCTCCTGCTGCAATTTCTCGACGGAGAGATGTCTCCCGAGGACACGCAGCACCTGCGTGAGCACCTGCGCGGGTGCAGCCCCTGTGTGGATTTCCTGCGCACCTACCGGGCCACGCCCGGGCTGTGCAAGAAGGCGCTGGCTGCGAAGATGCCGAAGGAAGTCTCCGAGAAGCTCACCGAGTTCCTTCGCTCCAAAATCAAGTCCGCCTCGTGAACCTGAAGTCATTGTCGTTGCCGGAGTTGGAGGCCGCGCTCGCGCCGCTCTCCCCGTCGCCCGCCGCCATCCGCAAGGTGTTCGCGGCCGTCTTCGCCCACGGTGCTCAGTCCGTGGAGGAGGTCGCTTCGGCCCGTCAGGTGCCACGCCGCGTGGGAGACCACCTGCGCGCCCACGCGGAGCTGCCGAAGCTGGCCATCGTCGAGCGCCGCCGCGCGGACGACGGCTTCGTGAAGTACCTCTTCGACTCGCCGCTGGGCGGGCGTATCGAAGCGGTACGCATCCCCATCTTCGATGAGAAGTACGTCATCTGCGTCTCCAGCCAGGTGGGCTGCGCGCTGGCGTGCGACTTCTGCATGACGGGGAAGTTGGGCTTCAAGAGGAACCTCCAGACGTGGGAGATATTGGACCAGGTGCTCCAGGTCCGGGAGGAAGCGGACCGGCCGGTGCGCGGCGTCGTCTTCATGGGGATGGGGGAGCCGCTCCTCAACTACAAGGAGACGCTGCGGGCCGCGGACATCCTGCGCCACCCGGCGGGGTTCTCCATCGCGGGGGAGGCGATTACCTTCTCCACGGCGGGCCATGTGCCGGCCATCCGCCGCTACGTGCGCGAAGGGCATCCGTACCGGCTGGCCTTCTCCGTGACGAGCGCCATCGCGGAGAAGCGCGCGAAGGTGCTGCCGATTGAGAAGACGCATCCGCTGCCGGAGCTCATCGACGCCATCCGCGAGTACAGCGAGGTGCGGCGCGAGCGGGCGATGATCGCCTACGTCGCCATCAGCGGCTTCAACCTGGGCCGCGAGGACGCCGAGGCGCTGAAGGCCGCCTTCGAGGGCATCCGCATCAAGGTGGACCTCATCGACGTGACGGACCCCACCGGGAAGTACCTGCCGCCCACGCCCGAGGAGCTGAGCGCGTTCCGCGACCACCTCCAGATTCTCAAGTCACCGGTGGCGCGGCGGTACTCCGGTGGCAAGGAGATTGGCGCGGCGTGTGGCACGCTGGCGGCCACACAGTACGGCGGCACGGTGATGTCGCGGCCCGTTGAGCCGCCGCCTTCCACGACGCCGTGACGTGCGCGCGAGGGCTGGGGCCTAGGGCGGGGAGGGTGGACTGCCGCCGCCCTCGTTGTCCCAGCCATCCTCCTGGTGACCCGAGCCGTGCCATTGCCCCGCAGGGGGCGCCTGTCGTGCCAGCGGGCTCTTGCTCCAACTGCCAAAGTCCAGCAACTGGAGGGTCCGGTCCTCCGCCTGGACGCGGTACGCAATCCACTGGTCGCCCAGGAAGATTCGGTGCGCGCCGGGGGAGACGAGCGCGAGCTCGCTCGCATGGGGGCGGCTCATCCTGGACGGGGAGCGGGCGGCGTCGTCGGCAGCCGCGGCGAGCATGTCCAGCCGCTCCTGGATGGGGTGGCGCTCGGAGAGAGGCAGCCTCTGGTAGGCCTCCGTGAGCTCGGGGGCGACAGTGACGCGATAGGACATGGCGAGAGACCTCGGTGAGGGGATGGGCCCGCCATGGGATGTGTTCCGCCCGGAAGGTCCACGTGATTGAAGGGCGCGACTGAAAAATGGTCATGGTGGCCGCGCCCTGCCGTGGCCGGGCTGAGCCCTCGCTCGGAGGCCGGCATTCCTTCAGGTGACAGGCGGTGGGGCGGCGGTTCGCGCCAGGTGCGCGCTCCGGTGATGTTCACCGCGGGCGGGGCGGCGTGGATGCCGCTTTCGTATCGGCGGCGTCCGACTTAAACCCGACGGTGCTCGGCTCGCCGGAGGTCGCACGCGCGGATGGTGGAATTCATCGACCAGCTCATCTCGGCCCTGGGGCCCCTGGGCCTGCTGGTGCTGGGGCTGGCGGCGATGTTGGAGTACGTCGTGCCGCCCTTTCCCGGGGACACCATCACCCTGTTGGGGGGGGTGTACGCAGTGCGTGGCGCGCATCCGTGGGTGCTTGTCTTCCTGGTGGTGACGGTGGGCAGCGTGGTGGGCGCGGCCATCAACTACGCGGTGGGGCACTGGCTGGCGAAGCGCTTCGACGCCCACCCCGAGCGCAGCTTCGTCGGCATCACCCATGCTCGGCTGGCACAGGTTCAAGCGCGCATGCGCGTGAATGGGCCGTGGCTGCTGCTGGTGAATCGTTTCCTGCCAGGCATCCGAGGGCTCATCTTCGTCGCCGCAGGGGCCTCGCGCGTGCCGCGCTTCAACGCGCTGGCGCTGGGGGCAGTGTCCGCCATGGCACACACCGGGCTGGTGCTGGGACTGGGCGCGGCGGTGGGTGGCAACCTGGAGCGGCTGACGGCGCTCGTCGCTCGGTACCAGTACGCGGTGGTGGGGCTCGTAGTCATTGGCGCCATCGGCGTGGGCATCCGGATGTTGGCTCGGCGCCGTGCCCCCGCGCCGGGGCCTTGAGTTCGTCTCAGGACGGCGCCTTGGTGTTGCATTGCAGAGGCGCGCGGCCCCGCGCTTGAGTCGCGGACATGCATCCGCAGGCGCGTTCCTGGAGTCCGTTGTGGGTGGCCTTCATTCTCGCCGTGGCAGGGTGCCAGGCAGGGGACTCCGGGACGGGAGGCTCGCGTCAGGGGTTCCGGCCCCGGGATGCAGTGGTGGACTTCGGCCGTGTGCTGGAGGGGGCTCAGGCTCGCCGCGCGGTGACGGTGCTGGCCACGGGCCGTGCGGGCCTGACGGTGGTGGCCTCCGTGGATGCGCCCTTCGCCGTGGTGACGTCCGAGGTGAGCGTGTCCGGAGGCGGCGCGACCGAAGTGGAGGTTGTCTTCACCGCGGGGCATGGGCTGTCGGAGGGAACGCTGCTGCTGTCAGGCGCGGGGCTGACGGAGTCCGTTCGCCTCACGGGCCTGGGCATTCGTCCCATGCCGTGTCCGGGGCGTCCCTGCTTCGACTCCCGCTTCGACGTGGCGTCCGGGACGTGCGTGGAGACGTCGCTGGAGGAAGGCGCCGCGTGCACGCCGGAGAGCCGCTGTCAGGTGGACGGCCGCTGCCAGGCGAGCGTCTGCGTGGGCCACCCGAGGACGTGTGACGACAACAATCCGTGCACGGTGGATGCGTGCTCACCCACGCGGGGGTGTGTGACGTCTCGGGTGGCGTGTCCCGCGCCGGAGAACCCCTGCAAGGTGGGGTTGTGTGACTTGGAGGAGGGCTGCACGGCGGTGGACGCCGACGACTTCAGCCCTTGCGGCCCGGCGGACTGTCAGACGGCTCGCTTGTGCTTCAGCGGCGCGTGCCGGGAGGTGACGCCCCCCGAGGGCTTCGTCTGCGCGCCCGCTACCGCCTGCCAGGGAGAGGGGACGTGCCAGGGCGGCGTGTGCCAGCGGCCGGGCCCTGTCGAACTCGCGCCGGAGCTCAGCCTGGAACTGGAAGGCGTGCCAGTGGAGGCGGACGGTGGGACGGTGTTGCTCGTCTTGGAGGACTCCCTCTACACCTCCGTGTGTGGCGGGGACGCGGGCTGCCAACTGGTCGCGTATACGCGCTCGGGGCTGCTGCGTTACGCGACGCCTTATCCGGAGGGTGGGGCCCGGACGCTGCTGGCCGCATCGGATGCGGGGGTGGTGGTTCATGCCCCGGAGGGGCTGGAGGCCTATGCGCCGCGTGGCTCCGGGGCGCGCCTCTGGCATGCATCCTGGGCGTCGCTTGGAGTGGGCGAGCCCCCCTCGCCGGGCCGACCCCCTGCGAGCCACGTCGCACTCACGCAAGAGGAGGACGTGCTCGCGTATGTCGCGTGGCGAGCCGCCCCGGATGCCGGCGGCGCGGAGGACGGCGGTACGGCGCCTGAATCCGCGAGGCTCATCTTGCTCTCGGGTCGCGAGGACGCGGGCACGCTGTTGGGTGTGTCGCAGGTCGAAGCCTGGCGAGGGGAGGCGCGGCTGGGGCTCGACGCGCTGGGAACGGCCTGGCTCTACACGACGGATGGGCGGCTGGCGCGGGTGGACCTCGACATCAGCGCGCTCTCGAAGGTGTCGCCAATGGAGCCCGATGAAGGCGGAGGCACGGCGCTGAAGTTGAGCGCGCTGGTGGACGGCGGTGTTCCAGGTGGAGGTGCGTCCCTCGCCATCGCGGGTGGGCGGCTGCTGGTGGGGGCGCGAGCAGTTGTCCCGGTGGATGGCGGTGTGCCCGTCATGCTTTCGGACGGAGACGGCGGAGCCGGCGCGCGAGCGCCCATCGCGGAGCCCGCGCTGCTGCCCTCGACGGGCCAGCCTGGCTACCTCTTCACACGGACGTGTGCGCGCACGGATGGCATTCCCTGCACGGCGCGGGAGGCGCGTGTCGTGCTTCGCGCCGTGAACCCCGAGTCCGGACACGTGGTGTGGGAGGTGGATGCGCTTCCGGATGAGGTCGCGCCGGGCACGGTGTACGAAGCCGCGTTGCTTCAAGGGGGGCTGGTGGGCGTGCTCGCTGACGCCGAGCTGCCGGAAGGCCGCCAGTCCTGGATTCAGTTCTTTGTACGCGGTACCCGAGCCGGCAGCTGCCCGCTGCCCGGCCGTCCGCATGTGGCGGGTGCCGCGTTCCTGGGACAGCACCTGTATGTCGTCCTGAATCGCGACGGTGAGTGGCGACTGGAGTCGTACGGACTGGGACAGGACTTCAAGGCCGAAGAGCGCGGCTGGCCGCAGCGCCATGGTGGAACCGCGCGAACGCGAAGCGAGTCTCCGTGACGCCGACGTCGAGCAGCACCCGCTACGAGGCCTGACATCAAGCCCACGAAGGGGGCTCAACGCCGCTGCGGCGGATTTGACCCACTCTGGAGCCTGAAAGGCCATGCCATCGCGGGGGGATGGCAACGCGCTTCGACGTTCCCCCGGTGCGCGGTGCCGATGTGTGGGGCCCGCTTCCAAACGGCGGGCCGTGTCCGCGCGCCGGGCCGTCGTCGAAGGAGCGTTCATTCCAGTGATGCGTCACCTCAACGCCGTCAGCGCCTTCGACAGCGGAACCGGCTTCCGGTCGCGCCCGAAGCCACGCCGGCCTCAGGGCCAGGAGGTGGCCTGGTGGAAGGAACGTTCATTCTATCGGGAGGTCGCGGCCACGGGGCAGCGGCTTCGTCATCAGGGCCCCGAGGCGGTCCGCGCATCGGGCCATGTGTCAGACCCACCTGTTAGATGGGTCATCGTCGCACGCGCGTGACCGCCAGAGCGGCGGCCGCAGGGGTGGGTGGAAGGGGAGGGGTGATGTACACGTTGCAGGAGCTGCGCACTTCCAGGCTGCCTGACGCGGCGAGGTTGCTGGCACAGCGGGGCCTCGACAACGTCCGGGCCGCGGAACTGGCGCGTGCCACGAGGCTCTCGGTGGGCTCGCTTTACCGTTACTACGGCAGCAAGCAGGGCATCTCGAGGGCAATCCGGAACTTCACCGAGCGCGAGCTGTCCTACACCGGCTTCGTCGCCTACCAGATGGCGGACGGGGACCCGCTGAAGCAGGGTTTTCGCGACGTCTTCATCGCCTTCTGGCGTGAGTTCGCGACCTGGGCGCTGTTGCAGCCCCACCTCGTCGACTTCACGTTCCTTCATCATCACCCGGACGCAGGCACGCCCGGCGAGCATGAGGGACGGACCCGCGCGCAGGTGCTGGAGGTCCTCGAGCATGGCGAGCGCGAGGGGGTGTTTGCCCGGGGCCGCACCTGGCTCCACGAGTGCATGGTGTGGGGCGTGTTGGCGGAGCTCGTGCGAAGGGCGGGGCGAGGAGAAGCGATCAGTGATGAAGACGTCCAGGTGGCGGGAGAGTCGCTCTGGCGGGCGCTCATCCCAGAGGCGCCGTCCAGCCCGAGCGGAGGCGGGCCTCCTCCAACTGGAGAGGCGCTGAACACGATGGAGGTTCTCCCGGCTCAGGACCTGGGCATTGCTGAGGGGAGCCTGCGCGGCGGTGTATCTGCGGAAGGCCTGAATGGGCGGCCTGACCAAACGGCGGCCGCCAGTCGTGCAGGGGATTCGGAAGAAACGCAGGCCCCGGGCAGCGTGGCGGAGCAGGCGCCATCCGTCCGTGTGGACCCGGGCCCGCGCGGGCGTGGTGTGAGTCGTGAGGCGGCGTGGGGCGACCTCTCGTCGTCCCCAGCTCAGGTCGCCACGGTCATTGCCTCGGAGGCGCGGGGGCAGTCGAGTCACCTGTCGCGGTCATGCACAACGCCGCGGGTGGACCGCTCGCGGGCACCTCATTCGTCACGGAGGTGTCGAGGTCCGGAGCCGCCTCGCTCAACTGGAGCGTCCCGCCGGTTCCGGCGGCCGATGGGAACACTTCGGCGCTCCTGGTCAGGTGGAGGCGTTCGGGTCCACCCAGAGGTCGTCGAAGCGCACCTGCGGCGGCGTCTGGTGCAGCCGCAGGCTCTGGACCGCGGGGGTCGCGGCCGCGTGGGCGCGGTCGTGGTACAGCGGGATGAGCGGGCAGTCCTCCTGGAACAGCTGCTCCGCGCGCAGGTAGAGCTGACGGCGCAGCTCCGGATCGATGGAGATACGGGCCTCGGCCGTGAGGCGGTCCAGCTCCGGGTTCCGGTAGCCCATGGGGAACACCGTCTGGGCGCTGGAGTGGAGGAGGAAGTGCAGGAAGGTGTCCGGGTCCGGGTAGTCGGCCAGCCAGCGGTTGCGGAACGCGGGGAGGCGGCCCTCGGTCACCTGGGCCGTGTATTCCTCGCGCGACATCTCCACGTAGCGCAGCTCCAGCAGCCCGGCCTGGAGCAGCGGACGGAAGAGCACCGCGTCCTCCGCGGAGTGGTCATTGCCGGTGGGGCGGTGGAGCGTCAGCCGCAGCCTGCGCAGGCCCACCTCTCGCAGCAACTGCTCGGCGAGGGCCACGTTCGGTACGGGCGCGGGCCCCATGTCCGCGTCATCCAGCAGCTCGGGTGGGGTCAGCGAGCGCGCCACGCGCGCGCCGGGGTGGAACTGGCTCACCATGGCCTGGATGTCCATGCCCGCGCGGAGCGCGCGCCGGACGCGCACGTCGTCAAAGGGTGCCTCCCGGTGGTTGAGCACCACGAAAGCCGTGGAGGGCGTGGTGCTCGCGGCAAACTGGAACGCCTCCAGGCCGGGCAGCTCCACATGCTCCGTGTCGAGGAAGGACACCAGGTCCACCGACCCCTGGCGCAGCAGCGTCACCGCCTCCTTGCGCGAGCCGGTGAGCAGGAACTCCAGCCGGTCCACCATGGGGCCGCCCGGGCGCCAGTAGGAGGGGTTCCGCTCCAGCACCACGCGCTCGGGCTCCAGGGCGAGGAGCCGGAACGGCCCGGTGCCCACCAGCCGACCGTTGGCGTCCGTGCGGGCCACCGCGGTGGCGGTGAGCGCCATCAACTGGAGGAAGAACGCCTTGGGCTCGCGGAGGCGAATCTCCAGGGTGTGGTCGTCCAGCACTTCCAGGCCGGACACGTCGCGCGCCATGCCAGCGGCGTACTCCGGCGCGCCCTCCACGTCCTCCAGGAGGCTCCGGTCGGGCGAGCGGAGCGCCGGGTCCAGCAGCCGCTCCAGGTGGCGCTTCACGTCGGTCGCCGACAGCAGCGTGCCGTCGTGGAAGGTGACGCCGCGGCGCAGGTAGAAGCGGTAGCGGCGCGCGGAAGGGTCTGCGTCCCAGCGCTCGGCCAGGTCGGGCTCCAGCCCGCCGTCCTCCCTGCGCACCAGCGTGGAGAACACGCACGCGGTGAGCTCTGAGACCTGGTTTTCCACGCTGAAGAGCGGGTCCACCGCCTGACGGTTTCGCAACGACGCGGCCTGGTGCATGCCCACGCGCAGCGTCCCTCCGAAGTGGGGCGTGGGGAGCTTGAAGTGGTACACCTCCGCTTCCAGGCCCTCGGCTTCGTGACCCAACTGGTCCACCGTGCGCGTCAGCCCGTCGCCGATGCGGATGACCCGGCGTGCGTCCTCGCGCACCTGGGCGACTTCCTCGCGGATGGAGGCGTCGGCCTTGGTGAGCACCACGTTGGCGGAGCGCAGCTCCTCCAGGGCGGCGCTCAGCCGCACCACCGATTCGGAGAGATCCCGGCCGGTGCGCGCCTGGGCCTCCGCCTTCTGCGAGGCACCCTGGCCCACGCGTGCCATCTCCTGCGTCTGGCGCAGCAGCTCGCGCGCATGGCCCGACTGCTCGATGGCCATGCGCGTGACGTTCTCCACCCGCAGGGCCACGCGGCGGCTGGCCTCCACCACCGTGGCGCCCTGGGCCTCCAACCGCTGCGTCTCCGCCACCGTGGCTTCGACGGCGGTGAAGGTGCGCTGGGTGATGGTGCGAATCTCCACCAGGGCCTCGGCGGCGCGGTCACCCAGGGCCACGCCGGCGGTGGCGCGCTCGCGGCCTTCCTGCACCAGCGCCACGGCCGTCTGCACGGCGTCGCGCACGCCCGCCACCATGGCGCCGATTTCGCGGGTGGAGCGCGTGGTGCGCTCGGCCAGGTTGCGAATCTCGTTGGCCACCACGCCGAAGGGCCGCCCCTGCACACCCGCCTGGGCGGCGATGATGGCGGCATTGAGGGCCAGCAGGTTGGTCTGGTCCGCAATCTCCTGGATGACGTCGACGATGCGCCCGATTTCCGTCGAGCGCGTGCCCAGCATCTCCATCAGCTCGGCGGCCTTCCGGACCGTCTCCTCCACCCGGTACATGCCCTTGACGCTGTCGCCCACCAGCACCTCGCCGCGCTCGGCGGTGGCCGTCACGGCGATGGCCAGCTGGTTCGTCTCGTTGGCGCGGCGGCGCACCGAATCAATGCCGCCTTCCACCGCGGCGACGAAGTCCTCGGCCTCGCTGGCGAAGCGGCCCAGCTCGTCACCGGACGCGGCGACGTTGGCCATCCGCTCGGCCATGGCCTGCATCAGCGACGTGGTGTTGTGGGCGAAGGTGTTGACCTGGGCCAGCGAGTCCACCACCTGCTCCAGCCGCTCCGTCATCTCCAGCAGCGCGCCGGTGGTGTCGACGGCGAAGACCTCCAACTGGTGCACCCGCTTGCCGGCCACCTGGAGGCTGCCGCCCATTCCGCTGACGGCCTCCAGTGTGCGCTCCACGGCGCCGCCCTGCCGCCGCGCGGCCTCCAGCAGCATCCGGGCCTGTCCGCTCACGTCCGTGCTGGTGCGGTGCAGGTTGGCCGTCACCCGCTGCACCTGCGCCAGGGCGCGCCGCAGGGACAGGATGAGGCGGCGCACGTCCTCGTGGCCCTCGTAGCGCGGGCCCACCGTGGTGGTGAGGTCTCCCTCCGCCAGCCGCGCCATCACCTGCCGGCGGACCCTCCGCCGCTGCGCCGCCCAGCGAAACCACGCGAGGTATCCCCCCGCGAGATAGAGCGCGGGCGTGGCGAGCAACACCACCGCCCAGGTGGCATTCGACAGCGGCCCCTCGGAGACGGCCCGCAGCATCCCCCCCAGGAGGAGCGCGGAGACCAGCCCTGCCGCCAGTCCGAACGTGAACAGGTACCGTTTGGCGCCCATGAAGGAGTGGAACGCTACCCCGCCTTCTCGCGCCGGTCCTGAAAACGCCGCACACTGGGGCCGTGGCCACCCTGCTTGCCCTGCTGCTGCTGACGCTCCCGGTAAAGCCAGATAATCCAGTTAATGCCGACGCGCCACCGGCGTCCCAGTCGGAGTCCTCGCGTTACGTCTTCGCCTGGCGCGGCGTGCCGGTGGGCACGGTGACGCTGAAACTGGAGCCGGGCCGCTTCACCTACGTCAGCCAGCACCTGCACACCCGCGCCGGGAAGGCGGGGGCGCGCCGCCGGGAGCAGGCCCTGGAGGTGGATGCCCAGGGGCGGGTGCGAGGCGCTCAGGCGGTGCCGCAGGCGCTGTGGCTCTGGAAGGGCGCGGCCACACTGGGATGTGTCGTGGGACGGGAGGAGCTGACGGGTCGCGAGGGCCCGCACTGCGTCACCCGGGTGGGGGACGGGCGCGTGGAGGGCACGTTGTTGGGAACGGCCTTCCAGGCCCGCTATGGAGCAGACGGCCGGATGGAGGCGCTGGAGGTGGGAGACTCGCGCTTCACCCTGGCCGCGCCCGGGGAGCGGCTGCGCGCGCCTCCCGAGCTCTTCGCGGACGGGCTGCCCGTGGAGGGGGCCCGGGGCGCGCTGTCGCTGGAGCCGCCGCTCGACGTTCCAGCGCGGCTCGCGGGGCTGACGCCGTGGACGGCGGCGGCGGCGCGGGGGCTGGCGGCCGAAGTCCACGCGGCCTTCCCGGAGAAGACGCCCGGCGGCGCGGACTGGAGCGAGGACGGCGAGGGCGAGGCGGGTGGGTGCCTGGCGCACGCGCTGCGCTTCGCCGCGGGGGCCCGCGCGCGGGGCGTGAAGGTGGCGTTGGTGCACGGGCTGCTGGTGGTGGACGGCGGGCCGGCGCGCCCCCACGCCTGGGTGCGCGTGGCGCTGGCGGCGGGTAGGACGCTGGATTTGGACCCGACGTCCCTGGACGAGGTGTCACCGAATACGCACCTGCCCATCGCCCTGGCGGAGGCGCAGGGCTCGGCGCTGGCGGCGGGGGCGCGCTGGCTGTCGCTGCTGCGCGGGGCGCACCGGGTGGTGCGCCGGCCGTGAGGCGACGGGCTACTCGAAGGGGATGATGGACACCTTCGCGCCGGCCTGGACGTCCAGGACCTCCTTCGCTCGCGCGGGCAGGAAGGCCTGGGTGTTCTCCAGGCGGGCCTGGCAGCGCACGGAGCGGAAGCGGTTGCGGCCGGTCTCACTCTCCACCGCGACGAGGACGTCATCACCCACCAGGTCGAAGTCCTCCTCCGCCACCTTGAGCGTGCGGTACTTGCGTATCAGGGAGATGTCGGCCGTGTCGGCTTCGAAGTGGGGGCCGCCGTCGAACGGGTCGATGCGCTCCATGTACTTGAAGCCGATGCGCTCCAGCATGCGCTGCACGCCACGCGTCTGCGGGCCCACCTCGCCCAGCACCTTCTGCACGCGCGCGGGGAAGAGCGACGCGTAGATGTCCGAGGCGGGGAAGAGCTCCTTGATGAACTCCTTGTTCTGCCGGCTGAGGCGGTCCGCCTCCTGGTAGGTGAGGCCGGTGAACTTCTTGCCGCAGGCCTCCCACAAGAGGCTGCGGCCGTCCGGCAGCAGCGGCGGCAGCAGCTCCGCAAGCACGCGGGGGCGGAAGAGCCGCCGGTGCATGGCGATGAAGAGGAAGCGCCCGTAGGACAGCTGCTTGCCGGGCTTGTCCGGCGTGGCGCGGTAGGGCGGGTCCACGACGAGGCCACCCACCTCGGTGGGGCCCTCGTAGTTGTAGGCGATGGAGAGGACCTTGTGGCGAAGGTGACGGGAGAGGGACGCGGAGTAGTGCTCGCGCTCGCTCACCTCGTAATAGATGTGCGGAGCCTCATAGGTGCCGTGCTGCGCGATGATCATCGACGTGCCGATGATGAGGCTGTTGCGCACGTCCTCCAGCACGAAGAGATACTCGCGCTCGAAGGGGTTCTTCACCTTGCCCGCGAAGCTCTTCACCGACGTGTCCACGATGGCCGAGAGCGTTTCCTCGTTGTTCGGCAGGTTCACCGTGTTCAGCACGGCCGCGAGCCTCTTCAGCCCGGGCAAGTCGGTCTTCTGGACGTCACGCAGGACAAGCATGGGGACACTCGGGACGCCCCTGTGATGGAGCGCCGGAAAGAGGGGACCATACCCCACACCTGCCGCCCGTCAGCTTGAAGGTTGGCCGGCGTGTTGATGACGCGACGTGTCGCTGCCGGCTTGCCAGGATGCCCGGAGTGTGTAAGCCGCCCCGCGCTCGACGTGAAACATGGCGTGAAACATTCAAGGCCTTGCATGCCCGCCTGCCCACTTGCCGGACCAGCGGGAAGGATTTCGCGTGGGAATGAAGCAGGGGAGGGTTTGCGATACGGTGTGTCGGTCGTTGCATTCCAAACCTTTGCGAGGATGTGTTTTGAGAGCCTTTGTCCCCGTATGGCTTGTGATGTGGTGCGTCCCCGGGCTCGCCATGGCAGGCGTCGTGTGGCGAGGGGACTTCGAGACGGGTGACCGCTCGCAGTACTCCCGTGCGCAGATGGTGAACGCGAACCGGCTGCAGGTGGTGACGTCCCCCGTGGCCGAGGGCCAATACGCGCTGAAGGCGACGGTGCATCAGGGCGACGACCCCATCAACGCCAGCGGGAATCGCAACGAGCTGGTCTACATCAGCAACGAGCCGGTGGGCTCGGAGTACTACTACCGCTGGAAGGTGATGTTCGCGAACGACTTCCCCAGCGTGGACACCTGGCAGCTCTTCACCCAGTGGCACCACGACGGGTGCTGTGGTTCGCCGCCAGTGGAGTTCTACGTGAAGGGGGAGGAGATTCGCCTGTCGCTCCCCGGCACCAGCGAGATTCCCTGGCGCACGAAGCTCACCCGCGGCGTGTGGCACGAGTTCATCCTGCACGCGAAGTGGTCGTCGGACCCGAAGGTGGGCTTCGTCGAGCTGTGGCACAACCAAGAGCTGGTGCTGCCCAGGCGCGGCGCGATGACGATGTACTCGGGGCAGCGCAACTACCTGAAGCTGGGCCTCTACCGGAGCGACACGGTGCGGCCGGTGGGCGTCGTCTACCACGACGGTTTCATGCAGGCGACGGCGCTGTCGGACGTGCTCGAACAGAAGCCGGAGCCGCCTCCGGTGGACGCGGGGACGCCGGTGGACGCGGGCGCTCCCATGGACGCGGGTTCACCCGAGGACGCGGGCAGCGTGGACCCTGACCCCGTGGATGCGGGTGGGGCCGAGGAGCCGGGGCCGCAGCCGGACGCGGGCACGCCGGAATGGGACGCGGGCACGGCGCCCGGGCCGAACGTGCCCCCGCCCGGAGGCATCTCCCCGGATGAGGGCGGCGCGGCCCAGGCGGGGTGCAGCAGCACCGGTGGCTCCGCGGCGGCCTTCGCGCTGCTGGGGCTGCTGGGACTTGCGGGTTACCGCCGTCGCGGCAATTGAGCCCACGGGGGGGCGCGCGGGCCATGGGCTCGCGCGCCTTCGTGGGGAAGTGTCCGGTGCGAGGCTCGACCTACGTGTCTTGAGCGCTCGTACCCACCGGTGACGTTGGTCTGCCGGAGAAGGTCTGCCCGGCTCCGGGGCGGTGCGCCGCTCTCGTTCGAGTGGGAGACCCAACGTGGCACGTCCGAGTGATTCACGGTGCCGATGCTTCCTCACCTGGAAGTCTGACGCGTTGCTGGCACGCCTGACGTGTCAGGAGTGCCTCGTGTCAGCCCCCTTCGCGCGAGCAGCCAATCCAATCACCTGACAGGTCAGGACGGGGCCTGTCGCTCGGCGGGAAGGTCCCGCGGACTCGCCGGCCACGTCCCTCGTGAGGGCCGCTTCGCCGGAACCAGGGCCTCAGGGGTTTCTCCTACGCGGCCATCCCGTCGTGCGTCGTCGCGCACCTGCGCCCCGCCGCGGGACGGGACGACCGGATGGGGCGGGTCCAATCCTCCCCTGATTCCATATGCTGGTGCTGGAATGAAGGTGGCTTCGCGTCTGTGATTGAGGCGGATTCGGGCGCGCCTGGGGCAATGTCTTGCACGTCAGGCGCGGAGTGGTGGCGACAGCGACTGACGCGTCAGTCGCATGGCGGAACTACGGCCTCCATGTGGATTTCAGACGCGGCGAGGGGGGGCAATGAATGGCATGTGAGTTGCTCTGGTTTGCGCCAGGCGGGATGAGCTCCTTGCCGTGAATCCGATGTAAGGGTTCAGCAGTGATAGACATCAACCACACGAAAGAGCTGGTGCGTACATGGCGAAGATCGTCTTCCTGATTGATTCCAGTGCACTTCCCAAGGGCGGGGCCTCCGTCAACACCGCGGTCGCGGTCGGGCATCCTCCGTTCGTCCTGAACGACAAGCCCCAAGACCCCGAGTACAAGGTGCCCGTCGCGAAGGGGGAGAACATCCGCATCTACACGGAGGAGCAGAACCACCTCACGTCCGTGAAGCTCGCGCCCAACGGCATCATCGCGCATACGTTCCAGGGCGCCCAGCTCACGGTCGCGGGCATGAAGGATTCCTCGAAGCGGCCCATCGACATCCCCAACTTCGACATGGACCCGGGCCCCGTGCCTGACTTCATCGCGTTCGACGACGAAGACGCGCAGTGGACGCAGACGCCTCCTTCCTGGAGCAACTGGCCCAACAACCCGCTCATCGACCAGGACCTCACGGCCAGCATGACGCGCAGCTACATCCCGTACGTCACGTTCAATGCCAGTACCATCGTGAGCGGTGAGCTCCAGTACGGATTGGTGTTCGGGCTGACGAGGGACGGGGCGACCGTCGAGTATTTCTACTTCGACCCCTTCATCGTCATTGGTTCGTGAAGTGGCTGGGCGCGGCCCCGTGGGCACTGCTCGCCTGGGCTGGATGCCATTGACGTAGCAGCCCTCTCATGAAGCGGCACCGGAAGTCGCTGCTCCAGCCCAGGGGGCGTTGTTCCCCTGGGCTGCGGCGGGCCCGCCTCTCCTCGGCACCCCTCGTGGGCTTGCCGCGCGTCGAGCTCGCGTCCATGGACTGGACGCCCGGGTGGGCGCCCGCTTCGGCCCTCGCCCTGGCGCGTGTGCCGTGCAATATCGGTGTTCCAGGGACGTTGTCCGAACAGCGCCCGCCCCTTGGAACGCCCATGCGATACCTCCTCTTCCTTCCGCTCTGCACCTTGCTGGCTTGTGCCCACTCGCAGCCGGCCGCCACGCCTCCGGCTCCCGCCGCGCAGGCGCCCGTGGACCCCGAGTCACGGTTCCGTGAGGCCCTGCAGCGGGCGGGCAGGGCGATGGAGGTGGGGCGTTTCGACTCCGCGCTCGCGGAGATGCAGCGGCTGTGGGACGGCGGCCACCAGACGGACGACGTGGCCTGGTATGCCGCCTATGCCTCGCTGGGCACCGGTGACGATGCCGCGGCGTTCACCTGGCTGGAGCGCTCCGTCGAACGCGGGATGAGCTCACCGGGCGACCTGCTGCACGACAAGTCCCTGGCGCCGCTGCGGCGGATGCCCGGCTACGACGCGCTGGTGGCGCGGGCCCGGGAGAACGCGCTGAAGGCGCGCGCCGAGGGCAACGTGGGGGCCGGGCTGGAGAAGACGACGCCCGCGGAGGCGGGGGTGTCGGTGCCGGCGCTCGAGGCCTTCGTGAAGGCGGCCGAGGACGCGGGCTCGTCGGCCCTGGTGGTGCTCCGTCATGGAAAGCTGGTGGGCGAGTGGTACTTCGGCGGCGAGACGCAGCGCATCGAGTCCATGTCCGCGACGAAGGGCGTGGTGGCGCTGGCCATCGGCCTGCTCATCGACGAAGGGAGGATTGCCTCCGCCGACGCGCCCGTCTCCACCTTCTTTCCGGAGTGGAAGGACGGCCTCAAGGGGAAGGTCACCTTGCGGCACCTGCTCAGCCACACCTCGGGGCTGGCGGCGAACGCCAGCGCGATGGACATCTACGAGTCGCGAGACTTCGTCCGCTACGCGTTGGACGCCCACGTGGTGGACGTGCCGGGGAGCCAGTTCTTCTACAACAACAAGGCCACCAACCTGCTCGCGGGCGTGGTGGAGCGCGCCTCGGGGGAGAAGCTGGACGCCTATCTCATGCGGCGCCTCTTCGAGCCGCTCGGCATCCGTGATGTCTTCTGGCAGAAGGACCCGTCTGGCAATCCGCTGGGCATGTCGGGGCTGCGCCTGCACCCCGTGGACTTCGCGAAGGTGGGCCAGTTGATGCTCCAGCGCGGCGTCTGGCAGGGCCAGCGCATCCTGAGCGAGTCCTGGGTTCAGGAGTGCACCGCGGCGCCATCGCAGGCCCACAATCCCACGGCGGGATTGTTGTGGTGGCTCGTCTACGACAAGGCGTTCCGCGTGCTGGGCCAGGACATGGTGGACGAGGCGCGCCGCAACGGCATGCCCGAGGCGCCGCTGTCCCGCCTGCGCGACGTGGTGGACCAGCCGATTCCCTCCGGGGACTTCGTGCGGGTGCTCTCCGAGCGGCTGGGCGGGATGAAGGGCGTCATGGCGTTCATGGAGAAGAGCGCCCGCGTCCCGCTGCGTACGCAGGTGGAGGGGGCGCCCCAGGGCTACTCCGCGCGCGGCTCCTTCGGGCAGGTCCTGCTGGTGGTGCCAGCGCAGGACCTGGTGGTGGTGCGCATGGCCGTGCCGGACGGGCGGGTGCCTCCGGACGTCATGGAGTTCCCTGCCTTCAACGCGATGGCCCTCTCCCTGGTGCCTTCGCCCTGACGGGCGCGGGGCGGCGGTGTGCTCGGGTGCCCGCGCTGCCAGCCCTGTGGCATAAGGCCCTTCCAGCATGCCGCCATCTCGCCGTGTTTCGCTCGTCCTGAGCTATCAGTACCCGGGCAAGTACGCCTTCACCGTGCTGGCGGGCGCCGTGGAGTCGGACCCGGCGCTGGCGGACGTGACGCTCCACTTTCCGCGCAGCCGCGAGACGCTGCTGGACACGCTTCGCGAGCGCGTGGACGCCGGAGACACGGTGGTGGCCGCGTGGTCCTTCTACTCGGCCAGCTTCGCCCCCGCGGCGGCGGAGCTGGCGTGGGTGCGTGAGCGGCTGGAGGGCCGGGAGGTGCTGTGCATCGCCGGCGGCGTGCATGCCACGGCGGAGACGCTCCAGACGCTCCAGGCGGGCTTCGACCTGGTGGCGGTGGGCGAGGGGGAGTACTCCCTGCGCGCGTTGCTCGGCCGGGTGCTGCGGGGCGAGGAGCCGCGTGACACGCACGGCGTCGCGTACCTGATGGACGGGAAGCTGGTGCAGCGCGGCCGGGGGGAGGGCGTGCAACTCGACGACTTCCCGCCCTTCGCGGCGCGCAACGGGCAGTACGGCGCCATCGAGATTACGCGCGGCTGCATCTACGCGTGCCGTTTCTGCCAGACGCCGTTCATGAGCAAGGCGCGCTTCCGCCACCGCTCCGTGGCCAACGTGGCGCACTGGGCGCGGGAGCTGCGGCGCTCGGGCCGACGCGACCTCCGCTTCATCACGCCCACCTCCATGTCCTACGGCACCGCCGACGAGTCGGTGAACCTGGACGCGGTGGAGGCCCTGCTCGCCGCGGTGAAGGAGGCCATGGCGCCCGATGGGCGCGTCTACTACGGCACCTTCCCGTCGGAGGTCCGCCCCGAGCACGTCACGCCCGAGGCGCTGGCGCTGCTCAAGCGCTACGTCCACAACGACAACCTCATCATCGGCGGGCAGTCCGGCTCCGAGCGCATCCTCCAGAGCACGCGCCGCGGGCACGACGTGGAGACGGTGGTGCGCGCCACCCGCATCGCGGTGGAGTGTGGCTTCGTGCCCAACGTGGACTTCATCCTCGGGCTGCCCGGCGAGGAGCCCGCGGACGTGGACGCCACGGTGGCGCTGATGGAGCAGTTGGCCGGGCTGGGGGCGCGCGTGCATGGGCATACCTTCATGCCGCTGCCGGGGACGCCCTTCCGCGACGCGCCGCCCGGTTCGGTGGATGAGGCGACCCAGCGCAAGCTGGACCGGCTGGCTTCGCAGGGGCGCCTGTATGGGCACTGGAAGCAGCAGGTTGCCCTGGCCGAGGGCATCGCCTCACGTCGCCGACCACGCGCGGGGTAGCGGTAAGCCAGGCCAGGAACATGACCCTTCGTGTGTTTGAGCGCTCCCAGGGCCGTCACCTCCACGGGCCTCCGCTCCGCCAGGCGCTTAGGATGAGGCCGCGATGTCCACCGACCCGGCACCTCCCTACTGGCTCCTCATCTCCGTCCTCTTCAGCAACCAGCCGCTGTCGCCCTCGCTGGCGATGACGCTGCACCAGGCGGCCTTCGAGCTGCACCAGCGCGGAGAGGGCGCCAGGGAGGTGGCCGGGGACATGGTGAGCGGCCGGGTGGTGAACCTGCGCAAGGATGTGTCCTTCGGCGGCATCGCAGGGCCGGCCTTCGAGGCGGAAATCGAGACGGAGCGAGGCTCCGGCGTGGTCCGCTTCGTCCTCACCCGCCAAGGGCTGGAGCGGATGAAGCAGCAGCCCGCCGAGCCGCCCCGGCCCAAGTACCTCAACTGAGCCAGCACGAGCCCGCCCGGCTGTCCGCTCCCTGCTCGCGGGCGGTGGGCGTCTCCACCTTGGGGACATGGACCCCAAGGACTACCTCAAGCGGAGCGCGGGCATCCCGCTGGACCCCCAGAAGCAGAAGGACCCCGAGGCGGACGGCGAGCACGTCCCCGCGGAGGGGCGCGCCGAGTTCCTCAACGACATCACCGAGCAGAACGGCGGCCAGCGCACCGACGTCGACCTGCCGTGGCGCAAGGGGCCGGAGCTGCAACGCGGCCAGCGCGACGCCTACAACGCGGAGAGCGACAAGAAGAAGGGCTGAGCCCTACTCCCGGTCGAGGTCCACCTTCATCTTGTTGCCCATGTGCAGGATGGAGTTGGACAGCGTGGCGGCGGACATCTCCGCCAGCTCCATGAGGACCTGCTCCTGCTGCGCCTGCTCCGAGCCCGCGGGGGCCTGGGACACCGGGGCCCGCGAGCCGTCCTCGGAGATGGGCCCGCGGCCCACGGCGGAGAGGTAGGAGTTCAGCATCCCGTTGTTCGGCGAGCCGCCCACCGAGGCGAGCGCCGAGGCGACCACCGCGCCCCCCGACACCATCAGCGGATCCCCAGGCCGGTTGGCCGGGGCCATCGGGTTCACCAGCGCGCCAAAGCCGGTGCTCGCGGCGCGGCTGCTCGCCTGCGTGGTGGGGGGCTGAATCCGGGGACCGTTGAGGGAGTTGATGCGGTTCATGGCGGCTCCGTCTCGGCCCGGGACGCGCACCACGCACGTGTCGGACCTCTCGAATCCCCATTATCGCCCGGCCGCCGGCGAAGTTGCGCGGAAGGCCCAAAACGCCCGAAGGCCGCGGACTTACGGGCGTGCTCCCCGTCAGCCGCGGCCTCCTTGGGACTTCAAACGGCGCCGTGGCCTAGAACTGGTGGGCCTCGGTGGACTCCGTCAGGGCGAGCGTGCTGGCGTTGCCGCCGGAGATGACCTCGGCCACCTGGTCGAAGTAGCCGGTGCCCACCTCGCGCTGGTGACGCGTGGCGGTGTAGCCGTCCTTCTCCGCCGCGAACTCGGCCTGCTGCAGCTCGCTGTAGGCCGCCATGCCGCGGTCCTTGTACTTCCGCGCCAGCTCGTACATCCCGAAGTTGAGCGCGTGGAAGCCGGCCAGGGTGACGAACTGGAACTTGTAGCCCATGGCGCCCAGCTCGCGCTGGAACTTCGCGATGGTGGCGTCGTCCAGGTTCTTCTTCCAGTTGAAGGACGGCGAGCAGTTGTAGGCCAGCAGCTTGTTCGGGTACTTCGCGCGGACGCTCTCGGCGAACTTCTTCGCCTGGGCCAGGTCCGGGGTGCTCGTCTCGCACCACACCAGGTCCGCGTAGGGCGCGTACGCCAGGCCGCGGGCGATGGCGCAGTCCAGGCCGCCGTTGAGGCGGTAGAAGCCCTCCGCGGTGCGGCCGGCCTTCTTGTCGATGAAGGCGTGGTCGTACTCGTCCGAGTCGCTCATCAGCAGCTTGGCGCTGTCCGCGTCCGTGCGCGCCACCAGCAGGGTGGGCACGCCCATGACGTCCGCCGCGAGCCGGGCCGCGGAGAGGGTGCGGATGAAGTGGTTGGTGGGCACCAGCACCTTGCCGCCCATGTGGCCGCACTTCTTCTCGCTGGCCAGCTGGTCCTCGAAGTGAACGCCAGCGGCGCCGGCCTCAATCATGCCCTTCATCAGCTCGAAGGCGTTGAGCGGGCCACCGAAGCCGGCCTCGGCGTCGGCGATGATGGGCGCGAACCAGTAGCGGTCCTTGCGGCCCTCCGCGTGGTCAATCTGGTCCGCGCGGCGCAGGGCGTTGTTGATTTTGCGGACCACGGTGGGGACGCTGTCCACCGGGTAGAGGCTCTGGTCCGGGTACATCTGCCCCGCGGAGTTCGCGTCCGCCGCCACCTGCCAGCCGGACAGGTAGATGGCCTTCAGGCCCGCGCGCACCATCTGCACCGCCTGGTTGCCGGTGAGCGAGCCGAGCGCGTTGATGTAGTCGTCGGTGTGGAGCAGCTCCCAGAGCTTCTTGGCGCCCAGCTCCGCCAGCGTGTAGCTGATGGTGACGGAGCCGCGGAGCTTCTCCACGTCCTGCTGGGTGTAGTTGCGCTTGATGCCCTCGAAACGCTGCGCGTGGAGCTTGGCGTGAGGGGAAGCATCGGCGGTCGTCGGCGTGGCGTCGTACATCGTGGGCTCCTCGCTACGGTAAAAGTGGTGGGTTGTTGCCGCGAAGGTGAGAAGGGTTCAGCGTTGGGCTTCCAAGGCGTCGTAGGCCGGCAGGGTGAGGAAGTCCTCGAAGGTGCCGGCGGTGGAGAGCTGCTCGAAGAGCACGCGCGCGCGCTCCAGGTGGGCCGCGCCGTAGCGCTCCTTCGCGCCTTCCTTGTCCAGGCGGGCCATCTCCTCGCCCAGCGCGTCGCGGAAGAGGGCGGGCGTCACCTCGCGGCCGTCCTCCAGCGATGCGCGGTGGTGAATCCACTGCCACACCTGGGCGCGTGAGATTTCGGCGGTGGCCGCGTCCTCCATCAGGTTGTAGAGCGGCACGCAGCCCAGGCCGCCCAGCCACGCGGCGGTGTACTGGATGCCCACGCGGATGTTGTGGCGCAGGCCTTCCTCGGTGCGCGTGCCAGACGGCACCTTGAGCAGCTCCGCCTCGCCAATCTTCACGTCGTCGCGCTTGTTGGAGAGCTGGTTGGGCCCCTTCATGTGCGAGTCGAAGATGTCGCGCGCGATTTCCACGAGGCCGGGGTGGGCCACCCACGTCCCGTCGTGGCCGTTCTTCACCTCGCGCAGCTTGTCCGCGCGGACCTTGTCCATGACGGCCTCGTTGGCCGCCGCGTCCCCCTTGATGGGGATGAAGGCCGCCATGCCGCCCATGGCGTGCACGTCGCGGCGGTGGCAGGTCTGGATGAGCAGCTGCGAGTAGGCGTTGAGGAACGCCTTGTCCATCGTCACCTGGCCGCGGTCAGGCAGCACGACGTGGGTGTCCGACTGGAGCGTCTTGATGAAGCTGAAGATGTAGTCCCAGCGGCCGCAGTTGAGGCCGGCCGAGTGCTCGCGCAGCTCGTAGAGGATTTCGTCCATCTCGAACGCGGCGGGCAGCGTCTCGATGAGGACGGTGGCCTTGATGGTGCCGCGCGGGATGCCCAGCTCCGACTGGGCCAGGTGGAACACGTCGTTCCACAGCCGGGCCTCCAGGTGGCTCTGCAGCTTCGGCAGGTAGAAGTAGGGGCCGGTGCCGCGCGCCAGCTGCTCCCGGGCGTTGTGAAAGAAGAAGAGCCCGAAGTCGAGCAGCGAGCCGGAGACGGGCTTGCCGTCGACTTCGAGGTGCCGCTCCGGCAGGTGCCAGCCGCGGGGGCGCACGAAGAGCACGGCGCGCTTCGGGTTGAGGGCGTAGTGCTTCCCGTTCTCCGCGGTGAAGGAGATGGTGCCGCGCACGGCGTCGCGCAGGTTGACCTGCCCGCGCACCACGTTGTCCCAGGTGGGGCTGTTGGCGTCCTCGAAGTCCGCCATGAAGACGTTCGCCCCGGAGTTCAGCGCGTTGATGACCATCTTCCGGTCCACCGGGCCGGTGATTTCGACGCGGCGGTCCTTCAGGTCGGCGGGCAGGGGCGCCACCGTCCAGTCTCCCTCTCGGATGGCCTTCGTCTCCGGCAGGAAGTGGGGCCGCGCTCCCTTGCTCCAGGCCGCCTGCACGGCCTTGCGGCGCTCCAGCAGGGCCAGCCGGCGCTCACCGAAGGTGCGGACCAGCTTCGCCACGAAGTCCAGGGCCTCGGGCGTGAGGACCTCGGCGTAGTCGGGGTGCCAGGGCCCCTTCACCACCACGCCCGGTCCGAACGCCGGGGGTTTCACAGCGGGGGCTTGGTCCGACATCTGGGCTCCTTTGGCTAGGCGCGTTGTAAATTTGCTGTGACGGCTCGGAAAATGAGTCCTGAGAGTGCAGAAAGGAAGTGCGGCGTGAATCTTTGCCTGCTTGCCTGTAACTGTGTCAACAGCCGACTTGTTAAATCTGTAAATCAACAAATCGCCCCCCAGGGGCGGATGCAATGGGGAGCACCAGGGCGCGTAGGTAGGAATGGGGGCCACGGACGCCAAGTGGGAGCCGCCCCGGAAGGGAGACGTGATGGACGCCAAGAGACGCTGCGCCACCTGCACGGAGGAAGTGAGCCTGGAGGTCCGGAGGTGCCCGCGCTGCGGCGCGCGCACGGAGCCGATGCACCGGGGCGTGGACGGGCGGCTGCTGACGGGGGTGTGCGCGGCGCTGGGGCGGGAGCTGGGCGTGGACGCGGCGCTGGTGCGCGTGGGCTTCGTGGTGGCGCTGGCGGTGTCCGGGGGCACCGCGCTGATGGTGTACCTGCTGTTGTGGGCCTTCACGCCGCCATCGGCGACGGGCACCGCGCCCCTGCGGCGCACGTACAACTGGCTGGCCGGCCTGGGCAACTCGGAGCGCACGCCGCGCGTCGAGCGCCGGGTGTAGTGCTCAGCGTCCAACGATGAAAAACACGCCGGAGCCCTGCCTGAAGGCTCCGGCCTGTTATTCGAAGGGGCCACCTTTCTTTCCAAGGAGCCCCGCGCGTGAGCACGAAGAACGTCCGCACCGAGAGAGACACCTTCGGCCCCATCGACGTCCCCGCCGACCGGCTGTGGGGCGCCCAGACGCAGCGCAGCCTCCAGAACTTCGCCATCTCCACCGAGCGCATGCCGCTGGCCCTCATCCGCGCCCTGGTGCTGGTGAAGAAGGCCGCCGCGAAGGTGAATGTGGAGAACGGCTCGCTGGCGAAGGAGAAGGGCGAGGCCATCCTCCGCGCCGCGGACGAAGTCCTGGCCGGCCAGCACGACGCGGAGTTCCCCCTGAGCGTCTGGCAGACGGGCAGCGGGACGCAGACGAACATGAACACGAACGAGGTGCTGGCCAACCGCGCCTCGGAGCTGCTGGGCGGCGAGCGCGGCGAGGGCCGTAAGGTCCACCCCAACGACGACGTCAACAAGGGGCAGAGCTCCAATGACGTCTTCCCCACCGCGATGAGCGTGGCCGCCGTGGCCGCCCTCAGCGAGCACGTGCTGCCGGAGCTGAAGGCGCTGCGCGACGTGCTCGCGCAGAAGGCCCGCGCCTTCCATGGCGTGGTGAAGGTGGGCCGCACCCACCTGCAGGACGCCACGCCCCTGACGCTGGGACAGGAGCTGGGCGGCTTCGTGGCGCAGCTGGACCACGCGAAGGGGCACCTGGAGCGCACTCTGCCGCACCTGCTGGAGCTGGCCCTGGGCGGCACGGCGGTAGGCACAGGCCTCAACGCGCCCAAGGGCTACGCCGAGCGTGTGGCGAAGGAGCTGGCGCAGCTCACCGGCCACCCCTTCGTCACCGCGCCGAACAAGTTCGAGGCGCTGGCCGCCAATGACGCGCTGGTGCAGGCGCACGGGGCGCTCAAGGGGCTGGCGGCGGTGCTCTTCAAGGTGGCCAACGACGTGCGCTGGCTGTCGTCGGGGCCGCGCTCCGGGCTGGCGGAGCTCATCATCCCGGAGAACGAGCCGGGCAGCTCCATCATGCCGGGCAAGGTGAACCCCACCCAGAGCGAGGCGCTCACCATGCTGTGCGCCCAGGTGATGGGCAACGACGTCGCCGTCACCGTGGGCGGCGCGTCCGGCAACTTCCAGCTCAACGTCTTCAAGCCGCTCATCGCCCACAACCTGCTCCAGAGCTGCCGGTTGCTGGCGGACGGCATGCGCAGCTTCCGCCTGCACTGCGCGGTGGGCATCGAGCCCAACCGGCCCCGCATCCAGGAGAACCTGGAGCGCAGCCTGATGCTCGTCACGGCGCTCAACCCCCACATCGGCTATGACAACGCGGCGAAAATCGCGAAGACGGCCCACCGGGACGGCACGACGCTCAAGGAGACGGCCGTGGCGCTGGGGTTCGTCACGCCCGAGCAGTTCGATGCGTGGGTCCGCCCGGAGGACATGACGGGCCACGAGGGGTAGGTCCCCAGGGAGGCGGGGGCCCCGGCGTCGAAGCGTGGGACAGCGCACGCTCCGGGAAGAAGGGACGGGCGCGGCGGCGGAAGGGCGATTAGGGTAGGGGCGTCATGAACGTCCCCTTCGTCATCGAGACCACGCACCGCGGCGAGCGGGCGTACGACCTGTACAGCCGGCTCCTCAAGGACCGCATCATCATGCTGGGCACGCCTGTCAACGACGACGTGGCCAATATCATCGTCGCCCAGCTCCTCTTCCTGGAGTCGGAGGACCCGGACAAGGGCATCAACCTCTACATCAACTCGCCGGGTGGCTCCGTGACGGCGGGCCTGGCCATCTACGACACCATGCAGTACGTGAAGTGTCCGGTGTCCACCATCTGCGTGGGACAGGCGGCCTCCATGGGCGCGCTGCTGCTGCTGGCTGGGGCGAAGGGCAAGCGCTACGCCCTGCCCAACAGCCGCATCATGATTCACCAGCCGCTGGGCGGCGCGCAGGGCCAGGCCACGGACATCGACATCCAGGCCAAGGAAATCCTCCGCCTGCGCAGCTACATCAACGGCCTCATCGTGAAGCACACGGGGCACACCGTGGAGCGCATCGAGAAGGACACCGAGCGCGACTACTTCATGAGCGCCGAGGACGCGCGGCAGTACGGCCTCATCGACGAGGTGGTGGAGAAGCAGCGCGCCATCGCCCCGACGCCCGCTCCGGCGAAGTAGGGCCCTCTCCGCCCCGGACGTTTGCCGGGGTGGGGTGCGCTCCCGGCGGGGTGCCACTCAGGCGCCGCGCCGGACGCACGTCCCGCACTGGACGTTTCCGGCTTCCCTGCCTGCAGGTGGCACGCGGCGTGCTCACCATGGGCATATGACGCCGATCCGATTTCGCATCGTCCCGCGGTTCCTCTTGCCCGGCGCCATCCTGGCCTCCATGGCCTGCGCGACGGGGCCCACCGGCCGTCCCCCCGTGCCGCCCAGCTCGGCCGCCGTGCAGACGGAGCTGGGCGCCCGGGACGTGGTCCAGGCCGGTGAGGAATACGCCCGCAACAACGCGGTCGTCCTCGCCGAGGCCAGTGAGGCCGTGGAGATACGCCCCAACTACTGGCGCATCCGCTTCGGCCTCGCGGACCAGCCCGGCCGCTTCCTGGAGGTCGAGTTCGACGAGCTGACGCGCCAGGTGACGAACGCGCGCGAGCTGGACGTCATCCCGGAGAACCCGGGTGACGCCGCCCTGGGTGGCAGTGGCCCTGTGCCGGCGGCCGGTCAGCCCCGGGGCCCCATTCCCTGAGCGGGAGGAGCGCCCCTCGCCACGGGCGGAGGCCCGCCCGGGCGCCGGCGTTCCCTTGGAGGCGCCTGACGCAACACGGCTGACGCGTCACGGTGCCGGCGCGTGGGTGTCCTCGCAGAACAGCAGCGCCGCCTGCGTGCCGGCGCGCCCCACGAGCACCGCCACCTGTCCATAGGCGCGGCCGAAGCGCGCGGCCTCCTCGCGGGGCAGGCCCGGGATGAAGAGGCTCTGCTCGCACCAGCTCCCGTCATCCGCCTGGCCCAGCGCGGGCGCCACCACCCAGCCCCCCGCGACGAGCTGCGCCTCCAGCCGCTCCTGCGCGCGGCGGTTCTCCTCGGCGCCACGCCGCTGGGAGCCGGGGTTCCACGCCGTCAGGAAGGCCCACTCCCGGTGGCCGCGCGCCGCAAGGGTTGCGTCCAGCGCGGGATGCAGGGCGCCCGCCCGCAGGATTTGCTCCACGCCACCGGTGCAGGCGTGGGGCCGGATGACATAGCGCGTCGCCGCGTAGGCCTTCGTCAGTCGCTCGCGTTCATGGGGGCTCATGCCGCTCATGATGCGCCGCGCCCCCGCCAGGAAAAATCGGGTTTCGGACGATTCAGTGTGAATGTCCGATTCCGTTCGTCGTCCATGCCCCGCCACGTTCCGGAACGGAATGAGAGGCTTTGGAGGGGAACATGTTTCGTCGCTCTGTTGCTGCTGTATCTGCATTGATAGGTGTGCTTGGGACGGGCTGCGCGTCGGTAAGTCACGTCCAGACGGCGGACACGCTGGGGGAGGGCCGCTTCCAGGTTGGCATCGAGCCGGGTGTCATGGGCGCGGCCGTCCTTGGGGATGACGAAGGTGTTTCGGCGGCGGGGTACGTGCCCCACTTCGACCTGGCGATTCGGTATGGCGTGTCGGAGCGCGTGGACCTGGGCGTCCGGCTGGGTTCCTCCCTGGCGGAGCTGCAGAGCAAGTTCCTGTTGACCCAGCCCAATGACCCGGTCAAGGCCATCTCCCTGGCGCCGTCCATCTCCGGCGCGTCCATTGGCACGGGGACGGGCGACGACGGCGAGTCGGCCTCGACGAGCTACCTGAACGTCGCCGTCCCGCTGCTGGTGGGCTTCAAGACGAAGGGCGGCTCGGAGCTGGTGCTGGGGCCTCGCGCCATCTGGACGCGCGTCGCCGGGTCCGCGGGCGATGACGGCGCCGCCATCAACATCATCAGCGTCGGCGCCTCGGTGGGCTACGCGTTGCGGGTGACGGAGGGTTTCCGGCTGATGCCCGAAGTGGGCCTCTCCTTCCCCATCGTGGGTGAGGTGAACAGCACCGGCACCGACTCGGAGGCCATCGCGGGCTTCAACGGCGGCTTCGCGCAGTTCAAGCTGGGCTTCCTGTTCGGCGCGGGCCGCCCGGTCCGGCGCGGTCCCGACATCCTCCCCCCGGGCGCCATGGAGGAGACGGACCACCGCGACGACAGCTACCGCGCGTCCGAGCGTGCCGGCGAGGACATGGATCACTGAGCGGCACGCCCTGCTCCGGCCGTCCCATGCCGGAGCAGGGCTCATCAGGGCGTGGTCCGCACCCCGCCCGTCACGCGCTTCACCGTGCGGCCCGCGGGCAGCGTGTCCCCGGGCTGGACGCCGTTGATGAGGGCCAGCTCCTCCAGGGGGATGGTGGACGGATTCTGCTCGTTGAACTGCTGCAGCGTCATGGGTGACGCCACCTTCGCCAGCTCGATTTTCGCGGGCTGGACGGCCAGCGCCGACGCATCCGTCAGCTCGCTGAAGCTGGAGAAGGTCGCGCGGAAGGCGTCCTCGTAGGCGGGGAGTTGCTGCGCGCCGGTGTAGCCCAGGAGTTGGAGCGTGGTGCCGCCCTGGGACACGAAGGCGGTGACGCCGGCGATGACGCCCTGCTCCGTCTGCGCCTGGAAGAACGCGGCGCCCTGGGGGAAGCCCGTGGGCGCGGCGCTCGTGGGCTGGATGCCCTCCTGCGCGAGGAAGCGCTGCATGGCCTCCCGCGGGGCGATGTTGCCGGTGGGCACCAGCCCGACGATGGCGTCCTCCTGGGGGCTGATGCCCGCCACCTGCTGCGGCTGGTTCGCCGTCTTCCACCCCTGGGGGAAGGTGAGCTGGAAGCGCAGGCCCGGGTGCATGAAGACGTTGCCCCGGAAGAAGCCCTGCCGCGGGTCGTTGCCGTAGGGCATGCCCTGGAGCATGGCGAGGTACGCCTCCCGGCCATCCTTGAGCTGGCTGAAGTCCACGTTGGCCTTCGCGGCGCGCGCCTGCGCCGTCTTCACGCGGTCGCCCGGGTCGGGGTGGGTGGACAGCCACGCGGGGAGGCTCTGCCCGCCCGCGGCCTTGCCCACGCGGTCCAGGGTGGCGAAGACGTCGGCCGCCTGGCGCACGTCGTAGCCGCCGTCCAGCATGTACTTGAAGCCCAGCTCGTCCGCCTGACGCTCGTCGTCACGGCCGTACTTGAGGAACAGCAGCTGGAGACCGGCGGCGGCCAGGCCCCCGAAGCGGGCCACGTCCTCGCTGAGCACGCTGCCCAGCAGCAGGCCGGCCTGGGCGAGCTGCGCCTGGGACAGCTGCTCCACGGAGTGCCGCGCGGTGATGTGGGCGATTTCGTGCCCCAGCACGGAGGCCAGCTCCGCCTCGGAGTTGAGCGCGGTGAGCAGGCCCCGCGTCACGAACACGGGCCCGCCGGGGAGGGCGAAGGCGTTCACCACCGGGTCATCCACGGCCTGGATGGTCCAGGGCAGCTCCGGCCGCTCGGAGGCCTTCGCCATGGGCAGGCCCACCCGGGCGACGTAGTCCTGCACCTTGGGTTCCTGGATGAGGCCAATGGAGCCGCGCACCTCCTCCGCGCTCTGCTTGCCCAGGGCAATCTCGTCATCCTGGGAGACGAGCGACAGCATGCGCTTGCCGGTGGCGGGGTTGCGCACGCAGGTGGTCAGCGAGAGCAGGGCCAGCAGCGGCAGCAGCCGGAGTCGTGAAGTCATGGGGCCTTCCTGGTAGGGGTGGATGCGCAGATAGGTCAGCGGCGGCCATGCGACCACGGCGGGCGTGGGCGAGCCGTCACTGCTGGACAGTCGGGCGCGCGCACCGGGCCCGCTTCCGTTAGCTTCTCTTCGCGAGGAGGCGTTCGAATGGATTCGGAGTCGCTCGAAGCACGGATGGCGCGGCTGGAGCGCAGTTGCCGGCGGTGGCAGGGGCTGACGTTCGCCGCGCTCGCGCTGGCGGGGCTGGGGCTGGGCGCGGCGGCGCTCCGGGGCGAAGACGTGTCCTCCGGGACGCTGGTGGCCTCCCGGCTGGTGCTGACGGACGCGCGCGGCCAGACGCGGGCCACGCTGGACACCGACGCGCAGGGCAACGCGGGCCTGGTGCTGCGCGACGGAGAGGGCCGGCCCCGGGCGCTGCTGGGGGTGGGCGAGGACGGGGCGCCCCGGCTGCGCTTCTCCACCGCGGAGGGCCAGTCCCTGGCCGAGCTGATGGTGTACTCCGACGAGGCGCCGCGTCTGACGCTGTCCAAGCCCGGCGGCGGGGAGCTGTTCGCGGTGGGCCTCCAGGTGGATGGCTCGTCGCGGCTGGAGCTGTCGGACGCGGACGGACGGCCCCGGGCCATCCTGGGCGCGGACGAGCATGGCGCTCCCGGCCTGGTGCTGAGGGACCGCAAGGGGCTGCCGCGCGTGGCGCTCCGGGTGTCTCCGTCGGATGGCGCCAGCCTGGTGGTGGAGGGCCAGGACGGCGCGGTGTTCCGCGCGCCGGGCGGCTGAGCGGGCGGCTACAGCGTGGGTGGCACCACCTTGTAGCCACGCTGGAGCAGCGGTGACAGGCGGTCGGAGATGTCCCAGGACTCCACCACCTTGCCGTCGCGCAGGCGGTACAGGGAGTGTCCTTGCAGCAGGAGGGCCTGGGGCTCACCGGCCGCGTCCACCTGCTGGGGGTCCGGCCCGGTGGCCTTCCAGTGCACGAGCACCAGGTCGCCGTCCGCTATCAGGTGGAGGATGTCGAACCTCAGCTCGGGGAAGGTCTGGAAGCTGGCCTCCGCCTGCTGGCGGATGAAGGCGGGGCCCACCGCGTTGAGGGGCGCGCCCTGGGAGCGGTCCACGAAGTCCTCGGCGATGAACTCCGGGATGCGGTCCAGCTTGCGCAGGTTGTAGAGCTCCTCGGTGAGCTGCCGCACCCGCTGCTTGTTCTGGGCCTCCAGGGCGGCCGCGCGCTCCACGGGGGACAGCGTGGCGCAGCCCGACAGCCACCCGAGTGCGAACAATAGAATCGTCGTGTGTCGTGTCATGGCCCCATGAGGCTGCGCATGGGGCAGGCAGGCGGGCAGTGCCGCCCGCCGCAAACGTTCACCTCATGGCGACAGGTGGCCCAGGCCGATGGGGGCGGCGAGGCAGGTGTCCGGTACTCCAAACGCGTTCACCAGCGCCACCGCATCTGGGCGCAGCTCGGCGCACAGGTGCGTCACCTCCTTGCGGATGGCCTTCGCCTTGGCGGCCTCGAACCACCCGTGCTCCTGGAACCAGCCGCTGGCGGCCTCCAGGCAGGACAGGCCGTAGAGGTCGCACAGGCGCACCAGCACCGTCTTCAGGCCGGGGTCCTTCACGTCGGCCACGCCCTTGAGGAACTGCTCCAGCACCAGCCGCTCCACGTGGGCGTGCGCCAGCTCCAGCAGGTGGACCTGGACCTGGTTGAAGGCCGCGAAGGCCTCCACGCCCGCGCTCAGGCGCTTGCGGAGGCGCTTGGACACGGTGGCCAGCAGCTCCTCTTCACGGAAGCGCAGCGCGCGCAGGTGGTAGTCGTTGTCGCGCAGATGTTCGCTGTCGGTGCGCCGCGCGGCGAAGGGGTTGCGGTCCACCACGCTGGTGGCCCGGTCCGCCAGCAGCTTCAGCACGGCGAAGACGCGGTCGTCCTCGAAGCGCTGCTTGTAGCCGGTGAGCAGGCCCTTGGCGACCAGCTGCATCAGCACCGTGTTGTCGCCCTCGAAGGTGGTGAACACGTCCGTGTCCGCCTTCAGCGCGGCCAGCCGGTTGGCTTCCAGGTAGCCCTGGCCGCCGCACGCCTCGCGCGCCTCCTGGAGGACGGCGGTGGTGTGCCAGGTGCTGTAGGCCTTGAGGCCGGCCGCCAGGGACTCCACCTCGCGCGCGTCCTCCTCGGTGCGCTTCACGTAGCGCTCGACGAGGTATTCGAGCGCGAAGTCCACCGCGTACGTCTTGGCCAGGGGCTTGAGCAGGCGGCGCTGGTGGGCCTGGTGGTCCAGCAGGCGGAACTCCTTGTCGCCCGCGGGGCCGAACTGGCGCCGCAAGTCACCGTAGCGCACGGCGATGGTGAGCCCGCTCTTGGCCGCGCTCAGCGCCGCGGCGGCCACGCTCACCCGGCCCGCCACCAGCGTGCCCAGCATGGTGAAGAAGCGCTTGGAGTCGCCGGTGATGGCGCTGGTGTATTCGCCCTGCGCGTTCACCTGGCCGAAGCGGTCCAGCAGGTTCTCCCGCGGGACGCGGACGTGCTCGAACCAGATGCGGCCGTTGTCCACGCCGTTGAGGCCCATCTTCTCGCCGCAGTCCTCGATGCGAACGCCGGGCAGCACCTTGCCGGCCGGGTCGCGCAGCGGCACCAGCAGCGCGTGGACGCCCAGCGCCCGGCCACCGACCTCCAGCTGCGCGAACACGGTGGCGATGCGCCCGTGCCGCGCGGCGTTGCCAATCCACTCCTTGCGCGCCGAATCCGTCGGCGTGTGCACCACGAACTCGCCGGCCTCCGCGTCGTAGCGGGCCACCGTCTCCACGTCCCGGACGTTGGAGCCGTGGCCCAGTTCGCTCATGGCGAAGCAGCCGGGCAGCTCCAGCGAGGCCACCTGGGGCAGGTACTTCCGGTGGTGCTGCTCGGTGCCGAGGAAGAGGATGCTGGCGCCGAAGAGCCCGAAGTGGACGCCGGCCTTGATGACGAGGCTCAGGTCGAAATAGGCCAGCGTCTCGAAGGCGGTGACGAAGGCGCCCAGGTCCGCGCTCGCCTCATTGCCGGCGGGGAAGGCGATGCGGCCCAGGCCCTGGTCGGCCATGGCCTTGAGCCAGGCGAGCACCTGGTCGCGGTACTTCGTCGTATCGCGGGTGTCCGTGTATCGAAACGCCGGGTCCGCCAGCCACTGGCGCACCTGGGCACGCGTCTCCGGGTACGTCCGGTCCAGCACCGCGCGCAGGGCCTCCGGGTCGAAGGAGGTGGGCGTGCCCTCATGGGCGCGGCTGGGCGATGCGGCGGGGACGAGCGAGCGGACGGCCTCGCTGCCGGAGACGCCCAGGGACGCCTCCAACTGCGCCAGCGCGCGCGTCAGCTCCGGCATGGGGGCGGGGAGGCCCTCGTCGCCGTTGCCCACCTGGGCGAGCCGCGCGCCCAGCTCGGCGAGGTTGTTGTGTTCGCTGTGGGACAGGCGCTCCGCGGTGCGGCGGATGTGCTCGCGCACCTGGGCCAGTTCGCCGGGGCTGGGCGGCACCAGCGGGTCCAGCCAGCCCGCCAGCACGGTGTTGGCGCGCAGGTCGAGCCAGGGCTGCTCGCGGGCGGCGGAGCCCATGGCGCGAAGCTCCTCCGGCGTGAGCTCCCCGTCCGTCCAGGCCACGTACAGCATGGGCACGAGCGGAGCGAGGCGAGGAAGGGACAGCAGCTCGTGGGCTGTCGGACGGGTGTCATCCACCATGGGCGGCGCTCCTGGATGCGAGAGGACGGGCGCAGTGTGTCCAGCATGGCGCCGCGCGGCAACGGGAAGCGTGCGCCGGGCCCGGGGCAGGCGAGCAGGCGAGGCATTCCGAGCGGAGGGGGGCATCCCTAGCTTGCCCGTATGGATGAAATGCAGGAGCTGGAGGCGCTGATTCCCAAGCCCGGGGCGCTGGGCTTCTCTGACGGCGCGGAGCGTGAGCGCCATGAGATGACGGGCCCCTTCACGCTGCCACCCGGGCCGGAGGCGTTCTCGTTCGCGCTGTACCAGTCCACGGGCGTGGGGCTGATTCCCGGGCACTCGCTGGAGTTGCTGGAGAACAGCGCCGTCTTCGAGCGCATGCTGGAGGACATCCGCGCCGCCCGGAGCAGCGTGCACGTCCTGGTGTACATCTGGCGGCCCTGTGAGCTGTCGGACCGCATCGTGGAGGCGCTGGTGGAGCGCGCCCGGGCGGGCGTGGCGTGCCGCGTGGTGGTGGACCCGGTGGGCAGCGAGGAGATTCGCGGCGACCGGGACTTCGACCAGAAGGTGGAGAAGGTGCTCACGGAGGCCGGGGTGGAGGTCCACTACTACCGGCTCCTGGCGGGCAAGGTGCTGGGGCGTCTGCTGGGGCGCAGTCACCAGAAGCTCGTCATCGTCGACGGGCGCATTGGCTATACGGGCGGCTTCGGCATCTGGAAGGTGTGGGAAGGCGACGGCCTGAAGCCGGATGAGTGGCGCGACACGCACGTCCGCGTCGAGGGGCCCGAGGTGCGCCGCATGCAGTTGTCGTTCTCCCGGCACTGGCAGGAGTCGGGCGGCGGGTTGATTGCGCCCAGCGCCTTTCCGGAAGCGGAGCCCGCGGGCCCCTGCGCCGCGGGCTTCATCGACAGCGCGGGCAAGCTGGGCCTCACCGACGCGGAGCGCATGATTCGCATCGTGATTGGCGCGGCGCGTGAGCGCATCTGGATTGCCAACGCGTACTTCTCACCGCCCAACGCGATCCTGGAGCAGTTGGAGGAGAAGTGCCGTCAGGGCGTGGAGATTCGCGTCCTGGGGCCGGGGCCCAACCATGACGTGCCCATCATGAGGGCGTCCCAGCGGTCGACGTATGAGCGGCTGCTGGCCGCGGGCGTGCGCATCTGGGAGTACCAGCCGTCGATGATGCACTCGAAGACGCTGCTCGTGGACGACTGGCTCGCCGTGGTGGGCTCCACCAACATGGACTCGCTGTCGCTCAACAAGCTGAAGGAGGGCTCGCTCGTCATCCACGACGCGTCCTTCGTCCGCAAGCTGGCGCGGTGCTGGGCCAGGGACCTGCGGCACTCGAAGGAAGTCACGCTGGAGAATGGGGGCCGCACCAACCCCTGGCGGCGGCTGGCCCGCCGGGCGACGCAGCTGGTGGGGCAGGACCGGTAGCGTCAGAGCGCGTCCGTCTTCGTCAGTCGAGCGGCTTTGACAAGTCCCGGGCGTACCAATGGTCGCAGCCGAAGTGGCCCGTGCGGCCCAGGGGCGCGCACAGCGGCTCGAAGCCCATGCGGCGGTAGAGCTTCTGGGCCTGCTGCATTCCCGCCAGCGTCTCCAGGTAGCAGCGCTGGAAGCCCGCTTCCCGCGCGAACTCCAGGCAGCGCCGGAGCAGGCGCTCGCCCTGGCCGAGGCCCCGGGCCTCGGGGAGGAAGTACATCTTCCGCAGCTCGCAGACGCCCCTGTCTCCGCCCTCCAGCGGGGCGACTCCACCGCCGCCGATGACGCGCCCCGCCCGCTCCACGACGAAGTAGGCGTGCCGGGGCCGCGCGTAGGCGGCGGTCATCGCGGACACCTCGGGGTCGTGGATGGCGAAGCCAGGGCCGTCCGCGCCGAACTCCGGCATCACTGTCCGGATGACGCCGGCCACCGCCGCGTCATCCCGCGCTTCAATGCGTCGCAGCGTCAGTTCTTCCGTGCTCATGCGCGCGACGGTTCCACAGCCGGGGCCGGAGGGCCAGCGGCGGGTGCGTTGAGGCTCACGCACGGGTTGTGCAGCCGGATGCACAGGTGTCGCGGGCGTGAGGCACCGTGCACGTGTACGCGTCCCCTTGCCTGGAGGCTGTGCCTGTACGCGACGGCCTCTTGAATGGCATGTTCGTTGTATCGAGGGGGATGCATGTACTGCGCTGACTGCCGCGAAGAGCGGCGTGGCAAGGACTTCTGGTGTGCGCTGTGTGGCGCTCGGATGACGGAGCGCTCGCGTGAGGTCATCGAAGCGGAGCTCACGCACGTTCAATTCCTGCTCGATGAGCTGACGCGGTGGGGGGCCTCCGAGGTTCCTCCCAACGTCCGGCGCTTCATCTCGGAGCGGTATGAGCGGCAGGCGCGCATCCTCCTCGCGGTTTTGACGGAGGTGCCTCCGGCGGGCTCCGCGGAGGCGGCGTTCGTGCAGCCTGCGGCCGAGGTGCCTCCACCCGTGGAGGCTCCGGGACTCGCCGAGGAGCCGCGCCGGGCCGAGGCGCCTGCGTCGTCGGAGCAGGAGGACGTGGCGGCGCCGTCGCACCCGCCCGCGCCGGAGGTCGATGCCGGGGTGGACGCGGCGCCCGAGGCCGTGCAGCCGGAGGCCCCGCTTCCCGAGGCCCCGCCTGTCTGGGTGCCGCTGCCCGCGAATCCGGCGGAGCCCTACGCGGAGCCTCCGCCAGCGCGGAGCCTCACCGCGCGCCTCGTCGAGGAGACCTCCACCTGGAATCGCGTGTGGAGGCCGTTCCTCTACGAAAGCATCATGTGGTTCATCGGGGCCTTCCTCATCCTCTCCAGCGCCCTCTACCTCGTGTTCGAGAGCTGGGCGGGGATGTCGTCCGACGGCCGCTCGCTGACGGTGTTCGGGCTGACGGCGGGTTACTCCGCGGGCTTCACTATCTGGGGCGCGTACCTCGCCAGGCGCGAGGCGTTGCGCAAGCCGGGGAACATCCTGGGGCTCATCGGCTCGGCCGTGGCTCCGCTCGCGGGCATCGCGCTGGGGCCCATGGGCCTGGGGGACGTCTTCCAACTGGGAGGCGTTGGCACCGGGTTGCTCATCCCCGCGCTGCTGGTGTGGGCGGGCGTGGCGGCCTTCCTGGCGCGCAAGCCGCTGGAGGCCTTTGATTCCACGTCCCGTCCCTTCATCCAACTGGCGCTCGTGGCCAGCACCTTGATGATGGGGTTGGCGCCGCTCGCAGTGGGGCTGGGCGGCCTGGCGCTGTGGCTCAACGTCCTGCCGTGCGCGCTCTTCTTCCTCTTGTCCTCGCGTCCGTCACCCGTGCCGCGAGAGAGCACCGCGCTCGCTTTCGTCGTCGCCGCGCCGCTGTACCTGCTGCTCCTCTATTTCACGCGCCTGCATGTCGCGCTGGCGGACGCGGACCTGGCGGTCTCCGTGGGCACCTATGCCCCGTTCGGCGCCTTTCTCCTGGCCACCGCGTTGCGCTTCCGCACCCTGGATGCCGAGCGGGGCGCGGATTCGCTGTCCATGGGCGCGGTGTCACTCCAGGCCACCTGCCTCATCGCCGCGGCGATGGCTCCGGCGCCAACGTTCTTCGTCACGGCGGCGGTCATCTCGTGGACGTTGCTGTCGCTGTCACGCGGCGGCGTCGCCCGCATCCGGTGGGTCTACGCGGCCTACGCGAGCACGTACTTCGCCTATGCCTCCTTCTCCCAGCTCATCCCCGGGCCGGTGCGTCGCCTCATCGATACGGTGAAGGCCTGGCTCGGCTACGTCACCGAGCCGCTGCCTCTTCAGTTCGGAGCGCTGTCCGCGCTGCCCTTCATCTGCGCGGGCGCGCTGTTCGCCGTCTCTCGGCTGTGGCGAGGCCAGCGCACGGGCAACGCGCGGGACCTCGCGCTGGCGGAGGTGCTGCTGCGCGCCACCGCGGTGGCCAGCCCGCTCTTCGTCTTCCTGGGCCTGACGGGGCCAGACGCCCGGCCCTCCTTCTGGAGCGCGCTGGCGCTGGCGGTGCTGTGTCTCGTCCTGGGCCTGCTGGTGGAGCGTTTCTTCCTGACGGTGGTGGGGGCGGGGCTGTCGCTGTTCCTGCCCTTCCAGGCCTACGCCGTCCTGGGCGCGTCCGCGGGCGCGGTCGCGTCGGGGGCGCTGGCCCTGGTGCTCGCCGCGGTGAGCATGCTGTGCACCGCGCGCACGCGCGTGCTGCTGGGCGCCGTCGTGGGCGTGGTGGCCATGGCGGGGTTTCTCATGGGCCTGGTGGCCGGTGACGGCTTCACGGCCGTGACGGGCATGGCCCTGTGTGGCGCCGCCGCGCTGCTCGTCGCCTGGGTGCTCCAGCGCGCCTCCCTCATGGCGCTGGCGTCCGTGCTGGCGGCGGCCGTGCTCCCGAGGATGGCGGGTGAGTTGTCGTCCGCGGCGGTGGCGCCCGCGCTCGCGGCGGTGGCGCTCGGACTCGCGTTGCTGGGGATGCGGGGGGGGCTGACGCGGTGGCTGGGCCTGCCGGGCGTCTTCTACGCGGTGCTCGCGATTCCCTGGGGCGTGCTGGCCCGGGTGCCGGGGCTGGCCGGCGTCATCCTGGTGTCCGCGGGCGCGGTGGCCGTGGCGTCGCGGACCTTCCCGGTGGTGCGTCCCCTCGCCGTGCTCATGTCGGCCCTGGCGCTGGTGCACGACATCCCGAAGCTCTATTCGCCATGGGGTGGCTGGATGTCGCCGGGCCTGTCCGTGGCGCTGTTCTGCTGCTGGGCGCTGGGGGCTTCCGTCGCCGCGGCGCGGTGGGGCCGAGGCCTCAGCGTGACGGTCGCCGGGCTCATCGCGCTCGTCTTCCCGCTGACGGCCCTGCTGGGCACGCGTTCATCGGAGCACGCGCCCCTCCTGCTGGGAGCGGCGCTCGCGGCGCTGCTCACCGCGCGCGTACTGCCCGCTGGGCTGAGCGTCGCCGTGGCCGCGCTCTATGCGCTCATCGCGACGTTCAGCTTCGGCGCCGTGCCGTTGTTGTGCCTCGCCGGGGTGTTGAGTCTCCTGGCCGTGCTGGAGGAGGTCCCCGCCGTCTTGCGCGTGGGGGCGGGTGGTCACCGCTTCGCCCTGGCGGCGACGGTGGCCGCCGCTGGGGTGCTGGGCGTCGCGGTGGTGAAGTGGGACGACGCGGGGCTGCCGTTGCTGCTCGTGGGCACCTGTGTGCTGCCCCTGCTCTGGACGCGCGCCAACCGGCAGCCGTTCTTCGCGTCACTCTCCGTCCCGTATTCCTTCGTGGGCATCGCGGTGGTGGGCGGCGAGCTGCCCGCGTGGATTCAGGCGCTCCCGCTGCTGAGCCTGGTGCTGGTGCGGGTCGTGGCGCACGTCCCCGCCGCGGCGTCGCTGCTGCTGCGCTCGCGTGAGGAGGCCCCTCGCCAGGCGCTGTCCGCGTGGATGCAGGGCTGGCTCGCCGGGGTGGCGCTGCCCGTGCTCGTCGTCGCGCTCAGGCCGTACCATGTCCCCACGGCGCTCTATGTGCTGTTGGCGTCGCTGGCGCTGATGCCCGGAGCGCGCCCCAGCTTGCGCGTGTGCGGCTCCGCGCTGGTCTTCCTCTTCTTCCCAGCGGCCCGTCCCCTCGTCATTGGCCTGTTGTTCGCGCTGGCCATCGCGGAGACGCATTGGCCCGCTCGCGTCTGGGCGTTCTTCCGGAGCGCGCCGGACAAGGCGCTGCGGCCCTGGGCCGTCGTGTCGGCGCTCATCCTCGCGGCGCTGCCCGTCATTGATTCGCCCATGCCGTCTCAGCTGGCCACGCTGGCGGGGGTGTTGACGCTGGCCGCGTTCCTGCTGTCTCAGCGCTGGCTGCTGGCTCCCGCCACCTGGGCGTTGGCGCTGGCGCCCATGGGCGCGTCCAGCGTGAGTGCGCTGCTCGAGCGAGGATTCGACGCGGGCCTGTCCGTCATCGCCGTGGTGCTGGGCGCGGCTGTGGCGTCCGCCGTGTGCCAGTCCGGGGGCATCCAGCGCGCGCTCACCCAGACCTTCGCGAAGGTGCTGCCGCCGCTGGAGGACACCTGGAGCGAGCCGCTGTGGGTGGGCAGCGCTGGCGCGTTGGGCGTGCTGCTGCTGGAGCGCCTGCTCCTGTTGGGCCCTGGCTCGTTGCCGCTGCTGGTGGCGGTGGGTGCCGCGGTGACGGCATGTGTGTTGATGGTGACGCGGGAGCGGTGGATGGCCAACGTGGCCACCGCGTTGCTGGGGGCCTCGCTCGTCGCCGCCGTGGACCCGCTGTGGGTGCCCGCTGTCGTCAGTGGAACAGGGCTGGCGCTGTGCCTCATCGGGGCGCTCGTGGACGCTCGCGGTGGGCGCGTGGGCGCCTCTCTGCACCATGGCGGCTGGGTGCTGGCGGTGCTGTCGCTCGCGGGCTTGCGCGAGCCGGAGCACGTGGGCACCCCGCTGACGTTCCTCTTCGGCGTGGGCGCGGCGTGGGCCGTGGTGTGGCGGCGCCGCGAGCGTGAGGTGGTGGGGTGGCTGGCCTCGCTCGCCGCCGTGCACGGAGGGCTGCTGTACCTGGGCGCGGTGTACTCCAGCGGCCGGGGCGCGGCGTTCATCCTTCCGTACTTCGGCGCGGCCAGCGCGCTGCTCGCGGCGCTCTCGCTCTTCGTGGCCGGCAAGGCGCGGCGCCGGAGCGTGGGGCACGGCTTCGCAGGGGTGGCGCTGTTCGAGGTGATGGCGGGGCTGGCGCTCGTGGACACGTCGCTAGGCGCGCTCCGCGAGGGCCTGGTGGCGAGCGTGGCGCTGGGCGTGCTGCTCGTCGCCCTGGTCCGCCGCGCGGCCACGGAGAAGGAAGAGGCGTCCGCCTACCTGGCGCAGGCGGTGCTCGCGCTGGGCTATCTCTCCGTCCGCATGCTGGGAATGGGGGCGCACCCAGGCCCCGGCGACAGCCTGGCGGCCCTGGTGGGCGGCGCGCTGTTCACCGGCCTCTACTTCTTCGCGCAGCGCGAGGGCTCCTCCCTGGCGTGTTTCCGACGGCCCGCCTTGTTGGGCGCGTACCTCTTCCCGCTGGCGGGGTTGCTCTCCGCGCCATGGAGCGAGCCCCTTCACGGCGCGGCGCTGATGGTGGGGTATGCCGCGCACTTCGCCGCGCTGGCCACGCACCCGCGGCACCGGGGCCTGGCGTCGCTGACGTCGGTGGTGGCGTTCAACGCGGCGCTGCTGCTGGTGTGGCGGGGGACGGGCGCGGGAGAGGCGCAGTTCTATGTCATCCCCGCGGGGCTCTCCCTGCTCGCGCTGCTGCGCGTGTTCCGGGAGGCCATCGAGGAGGAGACCTATGCCCGGCTGCGCGCGCTGGCCGTCACCGCCATCTACGTGGCGGGGGCCTGGAAGCCGCTCATGTTCAATGACGGCGGCTCGATGCTCCTGTGCGTCACGCTCTGCGTGGTGGGCGTGGCGTGTGGCATCGCGCTGCGCATCCGCTCCTACGTGTACCTGGGCACGGCGTTCCTGGTGACGTGCATCGGCGCCAACCTGGTGCGCTTCGGCATGCGGGACCACCGGATTGCCGCGGCCTCGTTGTTCGTTCTGGGACTGATGGTCATTGGTTCCATGGTGATGCTCAGTGCGCACCGCGCGGCGCTGCTCCAGAGGTATGCACGGGTGCGCGCCATGCTCGCGACCTGGGAGGGCTGACACCGGGAGTTCTTGGCGGACGGCCTGGGAGGTGGTCTTGAATGCGGCCTCTCATGTCGCTCCGCCTTCCACTCCTGGCCGTCCTCCCCTTCTACGTCCTCGTGGGGTGTGCCACCGTGACGCCGCGTCCCACGGAGCCCGTCGCCACCCCGGAGGTGGTGACGGTGGCCGCGCCAGGAGGACTCGCGGTGCCGGTGACGACGGTGGAGTTGGGGGCTGGCCCGGCGTCACCCACGCACTGGTTGAGCGCGGGTGTGCTGGAGGCCACGCTGCAAGCAGCCGAGCAGGTGACGGGGCCCGCCAGCACCACGGGCCGGTTCTGGGACGTGGTGCTCACGCCCACGCGGATGGCGCGCTCCATCGTCCAGCGCTCCATTCAGCTCGTGGGCATGCGCAGCCTGCGCCGTGTCAGCCGCGGCGTCCCGGATGACTGCTCCGGCTTCGTGCGTCTGGCGTACCGCTCCGCGGGCATCGACCTGGTGGCGCACGGCTTCCTCGCGGGAGAGAACGCCGTCTCCGCCATCTTCCGCCGCGCGGTGGAGGTCGGCTCCGTCCACCACCAGCCGCCGCGCCCCGGAGACCTCGTCTTCTTCCGTGAGACGTATGACCGCAACCGCGATGGCCGCCGCAACGACGGAATGACACACATTGGCGTGGTGGAGGCCGTGGATGCCCATGGCACCGTCACCTTCATCCACCGGGGCGGCAAGGGCGTGGCGCGAGGCCGGCTGAACCTGTCCTTCCCGTCGAGGCACCAGTTGGAGTTGGGCGGGCCCGTGGTCAACGACTACATCCGTCCCGCCGCGAAGGGCTCGCGGGCCTATCTCGCTGGGGAACTGTTCGCGGCCTTCGCGTCGCCTGAGGGGCTGTAACTTTCCAGCGCTTGGCTCACACCCCGCGTGGCTTTGAAGATGTGCCGCGCTGAGGCGTCATGGGTGGCATGCGACTCGCCCTTGTTCTTGGCTGTCTGATGCTCGCTTCGGGTTGTGTCATGCACACCCGTGCACCTCCGCCGCGTCCCCCGCCTCCTCCGCAGCGTCCGGTGGCGATGACGTACAGGGAAGCGGTGAACCTGGGCTTCAGCCAGTGCCGCTCCCGTGGCTATGAGTGCCGCCTGAAGGACGCGGACCGCAAGGGGCGGGACGTGTGGCGGGTGAAGTTCCACGCCTTCGCTCGCGGGGCGAGGGGCCACCTGCACCTGGACTTCGATGCGTACTCGCGCAGGCTCCTGCGGGCGGACGAGAAGGTGAAGGCCCGCCGGCATGACTGGGACGATGACGATGACCGGCGCGGGCGCGGGCACGGCAAGAAGAAGGGGCACGCCCGGCGGGATGACTGACAGCGAGGACAACGACACGGACTTTCCGTAGCTTGGAGCCTTCCTCGCGCTGGAAAGCGTCTCATGGCAACTCGTCTGGGCGTCACGGTCCTGCTCTTCGCCCTCCTCGCTGCGTGCTCCACCCCGCGCGCCATTCGCCTCGACATGGGGCAGGGCTCGCCCCTGGAGTACAGGCCGTCTTCCTCGAACACGTCCGTGAAGGTGGACGCGGGAGTATTCGAGGAGGCGCTGGCGCGGCTGGTGCTGGAGGTGCCCCTGGCGCTCCGTGCTCCCCAGCAAGGCTTGCTGGTGCGCGCCTCCCACTCGGGAAACAGTGCTGACGCTCGCTGGCAGCGTCTGATGCGCAAGAGCTTTGGCGGCCTCTGCGAGCCCGGCCAGCGCAGGACCCACTGCCTCTCCCTGCTCGACATAGGGCCTGGCCTGGGCGAGTGGGACAAGTTGGGTGTGGCCTTGGGCCTGTCGCTGGAGCCTCTCAAGGAGAGCATCGCCCGGGCGGTGGAGAAGACCCTGGCACCCCAGCTCTTCTACACTGTCATCGCCACGGGGCTCGTCACCTGGGCCGTGCTGGCGGCGAATCCCGAGCCGGTGTTCACCAAGGCGGCGGCCATCGTCTCCGCAGTCCTGCTCATCTACCTGGGCGTGGAGACGTTCCTGGAGGTGGTGGACGCGAGCCGGGAGCTGAAGTGGGCCACGGACAGGGCCATGACATGGATTGAGCTGGAGCAGGCCGGCCAGCGCTTCGCCCATCGGGTGGGGCCGGAGGTGGCGCGCGTCTTCGTGCTCGCGGTCACCGTGGTGGTGAGCCACGGCATGGCTGGGGGCGCCGCGTGGCTGGCGTCGCGGCTGTCGATGTTGCCGAGCTTCACCGAGGCAGCGGCGGTCGGGGCCTCACGGATAGGCATCAGCCTTGCGAACGTGGGACAGGTGCGTGCGGTAGCCGTTGAAGGAAGCACCGTCGTCATCTCACTGCCTGCTACGGCGGTCGCCATGACAGCTCGGGGCGTGAGAGGCGCAGCGGGAGTCAGTCCTGCCGGCTTCAGGTCTTGGGGCTCGTTCAGTGGCCTCAAGCGTGCCTTGGGGGCAGCTGGCCCGGGAAAGCAGTGGCATCACATCGTCGAGCAGACGCCAGGCAACGTGGAGCGATTTGGGTCGCGTGCCCTGCACAATACCGAGAACGTCATCCCTCTGGAGGAAGGGTTACACACCCAAGTGAGCGCATTCTATTCACGGAAAATCCTGAGGATCACCGGCTCGCGAGATCTCACCGTGAGACAGTGGTTGAGCACGCAGTCCTATGAGGCCCAGCGCGCATTCGGGTCGCAGGCGATCCAGAACATCAAGAATGGAGTCTGGTGATGAAGCTCGAAGAACTGGTTGAGCAATTCGCACGGCATGTGCAATCGGAGACAGAGGCTGGTTGGAAGGGAGGGGCTAAAGCCGCGAACAAGCATGTCGATCAATACCTCGCTATCTTCGACGAGCTTCGCGCCCTGGGAGATATAGGACGCGATGCGCTTGCCGCTCTTTTCAAACATCCCCGCATGGATGTTCGCGTTGCAGCGGCGGCGTTCCTACTCCGCCACCGTACGGAGGAAGCCAAGGCGGTGCTGGAAGAGGCCGCGAAAGGCAAGGGGTTGGTCCCCTTCGAAGCGCAGCAGGCCTTGAAGCGGTGGGAGGAAGGCACCTGGGCGTTGGACCCTGCATGACCTTCCTTTCCGCACTTCGCCGCTCCTCTTGCATGAGGCAGCCGATGGCCGGGGGTTAGCTCCCGGAGATGATGAAGTCCACTTCGCCGGCCTTGACTGAAGCGTCGCCGAAAAGGCTCGTTTGCGTTGGCCGCTGGAAGGGTTGCTCCTTCACCCGGATGCGCCTGCCTGGGAACGTAGTTCTTAGGATTTCGTTGGTCACGTCTCGCGTCAGCTCTCGGCGATCGGTGCGGACATAGACGCTGCTCTTCTTGTCGAGCAGCGCGGAGGCCCCCTCGAAGACCCGCACAAGGAGGCGGCGGTACTTCTCCAAGTTCTCGAACTTGTCCCTGTGATCTCCCGCTCCCGCTGGTCGACGCGCGTTGGGAGCACCACCGAGCAGCCATAGTCGCAGCCACTGGTCGTAGTGGTAGTTAGTGACCCCGTAATAGGGCGGAGAGGTGAGCAGGAGCCGGACTGGCTTGAACTTGCCTTCACGAAGCTCACGCTTCAACTCCGGCAGGCGCTCGACGCTGTCACGCAGATACACCCAGCATTTCGCGGTGGAGGGGCGTCCCTTGGCATAGCGCCACTCCAACCGCCGAGTAAGAAAGTCCACCGGGTCCACATCTGGAGGTGCGAGCTGGCGATCCTTCCACCAGCGTACCGCGTAGTCAGGGGCCATGGACTTAGCCTGCCGCATCTGGTTGGACAACGCCCCGCCACGCTTCCCGTGCAGGTACACCAGCAGGAGCGCCATGAGCGTCCGATCCACACGGTCTCCACGCCAGTCCAGGTGCTTTCGGGCGGCGAGGAGGAACTGCTGCACCCTAGGGCTGTAGCAGTGGTGGAAGAACTCCGGCATGGCCTCCGCTTCGCGCAGGAAGCGCCCGGCCTGGGTGTCCAGTTCGCGAATCCGGTTACTCACGGCCTGCTTCCCAGCCGGAGCCAACTTCGTCCGGGTGTACACCCAGCCCACCGGGCTCACCTCGATTCCGATGCCAGAGCGGCCTTGCACCGCAGCGCTGAAGATGGAGGTGCCCCGACCCGCAAACGGATCGAGGACGGTATCTCCCTCCTTCGTGTAGTGCCGTACCACTCGGTCGGCAAAGTCAGTGGGAAACATCGCGTAGTAGGGGCCGACACCAGCCCATCGCTTCGCTGCAGTGTCATATTGCCCCGGCCCTGCTCCACCCATCGGTTCAACCCCTTCCCATCAGGGCTCGGGCAAGCTGCTCCAGGACCCTAGCTCCCAGGTTGAGCGGAATGGCCGCCTGGGCATTCGCCGAGACGAGCGGCGAGAGAGAGTTGGGATAGCGGGAGGAAACGAGTTTGTCGAGAAGTGCGCATGCTGCTGCGAACTGCGGGTAGAGGGCGATGTCGTCCGAGTCGAGTGTGTCCTGCTCATCGGTCAAGAACGGAATGGTGGCCACGATACGGGCCCCACTTGCCGTCTTGTAAAAGAGCTTGCGACCGAAGTAGGTGTCCGCACCGTATCGCTTCTCGCTCTCGGTGAATTTGATCCGCTCCTTGATGTAACGGTCGGTGAGCAACTGGTAGGAGCGCTTGGGGAAATGCTCCTCACCAGCCAACTGCGTCTGGTCAACGTGCTCGAAGTGAGTGACGAACTCTCCCGTCTTTTCGACTCCCAAAATTAGCAGATCTTTCCCCGTCTTAGCTCGGTATAGTGAATTGAGCCGCTTCAACTCCTTGGTGATTGCCGTGCTGATCCATGCCGGGTGCCCAAAGACCGCCAGCGGGCCGTCCACGATGAATGCGAGCCGCCCCACCTTGTCTTCGCGGTCAATCCATCCCTTGCGTTCGAAGCAGCGCAGGAGGTGAACGAGGAGTACCCGCTCCCAAGCCTGCATTACCTCGCCGATCGCCTCCATGTTGGAGCCCAAGTCCCGGAAGCGTTCGTATACGCGAAGAGCGTCGGTGGAGTAGATGGGTCTGCGCTTGGGACACTCGCACGACGTGATGCCTGGCCGAATCTGCGCCAAGTGCCGGTCGCATCCGTCGGGCTGGTAGGGACACTGTTGCCCATCCCGGGTCGTCGGCTTGAGTGCCAGAAGAGCTTCGTAGGTCGAGAGGAGAGGCTGGCGATCCTGCTCATCCGGGATCTCGTCATGGAAGACCTCATACAGAGTTTCCCGGAACGAGTCGCGTGCAGAAGTGTTGGTGCGCGTGACTACGTTGCTTCCAGGGAACGCAGCGTCGATCGTCGCGGACTGCTCAGTTTTGCGGAACTCCCGGGGATCAGCAGGCCGCTGCTCATCTAGTTCTGCCATGAGACCGAGGTCGAGCAACACACTGGCCACCGTGCAGTACCCTACTCGTGCGCCGGGAAAGCCATTTTCCACCGAAACTTCGGCAAGGCTCCCATCGATAGTCACTACGAAGTCCGGTAGGTTCGGCGGAGCGACCGGGGCCATGGGTGGCGGAGGTCGATGTGCATCACTTTTAGGAAGGACACGGGCCTTGCGCAAAAGGAGTTGGACTCGTTCCGTCTCTGCAACGCGCTGGAGAGAGCGATACCCTGCAAACTCACCTTCGTAAGGCATCACTTCACCTCACTAGTGGCGTCGATGGAGAATCGCTCCACCTGGACCGGCACCACGAACGGGTTGGACAGCGTCTTCACGCGAAGGAAGCCCTTGTCTTGGGCCCGGAGCACGCTCGCCTCGAAATCGGCGAAGTCGTAGAACTTGTTCAGTTCCTTGGTCTCATCGGTGTTGTTGAGGTGACCAATGAACCAGTTGGCGGTATTCCGCAGGATATTTCTTTGGATGGAGCTGACCTCCTGCGTCGCGTAGACAAGGCCTATCCGGTACTTTGCCCCCTCCTTCGCTGTGCGAACCCAGATGTCAGACGTGTCGAGATCACTGGAAGACGGGAGGATGTTGTGGGCCTCCTCCACGTACACGAGGATGTCCGGCAGAGAGGGATCGGCCCGGCGGAACTTGCCTTGGTTGTTTTCGAAGATCTTCCGCATTACGCGGTCTGCAGCCGACTTGTTCAGCTCGGGGTTACCACTCGACTGATCGACGATGACCAGGCGCCCCTCCGAGAGATCCTTGTAGATATCCTCCGCGTAGTCCGTGGTGGTGCTGGACGTATGCTGCTCACGCACGCTACCCACCTGACGAGATCCGTTCGGGTAGTTAAACATCTCAAGAATCTTCTTCAGGTCATCATCTGCCCACGAACCAGAAGTGCTTGCCTTGATGTACTCCTGATCAAAGGCTGCGAACCCCGTGGAGCCTTCGGAAATGAAGTTCCGGAGCATCCTGCATGCATCAGCTATCTCCCCCCAAGTGTGCTGCGATTTCTGCAGCATCGCTGCGCAGCTCGCATACTCTGCTTGGTTTTTTCCGGTAGAGGACTGGAGGGCTGCAATGAGTTCCTGGTTGAAAAGACCCTTCGTGACCGGCTTGACGTTCGCGGGAACAGGCAGCCCGGCCTTGTAGAGGAGTGCCCGATAGCAGAGAACCCTTCGATTGTAGCGGGTCATCGCCGAACGGTCCGTCCTATCCGGCGGCTCCAAGGACACATCCCGAAATGCGGAGATGAACTTGGTTCCCTTGTCTTCTGCCAGCGTTGCGTCAATTACTTGTTTTCCGATTTGAAGGTTTTCGTCGACGTAGAAGTTCAGCAGCATCAATCGCCGGTCAGGATCGTTCGGATGGCGGTTGATGCCATACGTCACCACGTCCTTCTTCAGTTCGGGCTGAATCAACTTGGGGCCACATGCCCAGACGTTCTTGAGGGCGTTGGGGTTGCGGTTCTTGTCCTGGTCTTGGGCATTCTCATTTGCATACTCGCCATTCGGATCGAACACGATTTGGCCGATCCGTTGCTTCGAGGGCAGCCACCGCAGTTCGAAAATGGACTTGAGCACGATCTTCGTTGTGTTCGACTTACCCGTGCGGGTCATGCCGAAGAGCGCAGTCTTCTGGCCCAACATATCTAGAGGCGTGATGGCGAAACGCACGTCCCCGATCTGCTGGAACGGCCGGTTCGTGGATGCGTAACGTACCTTTCCGACGTAGACGAGCGAATCTTGCCCCTCCCGTTGGGCCAAGGGGTCGCGGAAGTTCACGATCTGCGAAAGCACACTTGCCCGGGGCTTGTAAACTTTGAGCCCCCGGTTCGGGTAGTAGTTGCTCAGGTCGGAGCCGAACGCGAGAGCATACTTTGGCGCGCCATCCTCACTGAGGTTGGTCACGTAGAGTGTTCCCACAACCCGGCAATGAACGCCCGCGTAGCTGAGCAGGTTGTGGGTGGTCGGGTCCATCACCGACCGGTCATCCCAGTTCTTCTCCAACTCGCCACTAACCCGTTGGGCATTCTCGACCCTCACTCGCAGGGCTTCCGCACCATTGGGCAAGTCCGCATGATCCAAGACGCGGAGGAGGATGACCGAGGCGTCCTCCTCTCGCACGTCGGTCTTCGCCAAAGGCACCACTCGGGTAGCGATGAGGAACGAGAGGGCTGGAATCCCTCCAACCTTCTTGCGGTGGTGATCGTGAATTTGGACGAGCGCCTTCTCGTAGCCGAGCGAGTAAACCTCTCCAACGTAGGCATCGGCCTCGACAAGCCCCTGAAGGAGCTTGGATGCCTCGGTGAGAGCCTCGTCAAGTTGCGGTTCCTCAAGACGCCGACCGACACGATCCATCAATCCCGACATGTACCCTCCCGTGGTGTGCATTGGGTGCACACCGTACCTGGCACCACAAATGGGCAGCATAGACCGTTCCTATGGCACTGCCAAAATGCGGGTAGTCATCTCCATCCAACGTTCCCACTGTGAATGCGCCGGCTTCCACTTTCGTCCGTCCGCTGGCGCGTTCCCAGGCACGAATAGGTCCCCTGAACGATACGTGATTGGTATGCAGTCAGCTGGCTAGGAGCGTGTCGCGGTAATCGCGGTGGGGCTTGCCCGGAGGGAGGCCCGCGTGGTGAATGCCGGGCATGAGCAAGAAGTTCCGCCCCTGGAATGTGCAGCAGGCCTTCCTGCTGCCGCCGTCGCT
>NZ_JABXEO010000030.1:0-79970 GCF_013372585.1 Myxococcus sp. AM010 | reverse complement strand
CCGCTGACGGGAGGGGCGCTGGCGAAGGCGGCGCTGAAGGACGCGGGGGCCGGCCCGGCGGTGTCGCTGGCCTTGTCGGTGGCGGCCGTGGGCAGCACGCTCGTCCTGGCCCGCTTCCTGTGGCTGGTGCCGCGCCCGGAGGAGGGCCGCCACGCGCACGGCGGGCCGGGGCTGTGGGGGCCCTGGGCGGCGCTCACCGTGCTGGCCTTCGCGGCGGTGTGGGGGCTGGCGCCGGACACGGCGGTGGCCAAGGTGCTGTCGGGGAGCGGGGCCTGGGCGGCGCTGTGGCCGGTGCTGGCCGGGAGCGCGGTGGCGGGGGCGCTCTGGCGCTGGCGGCCGCGCGACGGGTGGTGGCTGCCGGAGGTTCCCACGGGCGACGTGGCGCTGGTGCTGCTCCGCGCGGGCGCGTGGCTGCGGGACGTGGGGCGCAGGCTCCCGCTGGCGCGACCACGGGTTCAGGGGCGCGTGCGCTTCGCGAAGACGCGGGGCCTGGCCCGGGGGCCTTGGGTGGAGGCCGTGGAGGCGCGGCTGGGGGCCTGGAGCACGCTGGGGCTGGCGCTGCTGGTCCTCGTGGGGCTGTACGTGGTCCTGCTGGCCACGGGCTGAAGGGGGCACGCATGAGCGCGTGGCAGGGGGTGCTGTTCGTGGTGGGGCTGGGGTTGCTGGTGGGCGGAGCGGAGTTGCTGGTGAGGGGCGCGTCGGGCCTGGCCCTGGCGCTGGGCATCTCCCCGCTGGTGGTGGGGCTGACGGTGGTGGCGCTCGGCACCAGCGCGCCGGAGCTGGCGGTGACCCTCGCCGCGAGCCTGCGCGGGCAGCCGGACCTGGCGCTGGGCAACGTGGTGGGCAGCAACATCTGCAACGTGCTGCTCATCCTCGGGGTGTCCGCGCTGGTGACGCCGCTGGTGGTGGTGCGGCAGTTGGTGTGGCGCGAGGTGCCCCTGATGGTGGGCGTGTCCGGGGCGCTGTTGCTGATGTGCCTGGATGGCCGGGTGTCGCGCCTGGACGGCGCGGTGCTGGTGGCCGGGGGCGTGGGCTACACGGCGTGGACGGTGGTGGCCAGCCGGCGTGAGCGGCGCCAGGCGCCGGGCGCGGAGGCAGCGGCCCCCCGCGGGCCCATATGGCTGGACGTGCTCTTCGTCGCGGCGGGCCTGGCGCTGCTGGTGCTGGGCTCGCGGTGGCTGGTGGCCGGCGCGGTGGCGTTCGCCCGGGTGCTGGGGGTGAGCGAGCTGGTCATCGGCTTGACGCTCATCGCCGGCGGCACGTCCCTGCCGGAGGTGGCCACCTCCCTCCTCGCCGCCATGCGGGGGGAGCGGGACATCGCCGTGGGCAACGTGGTGGGCAGCAACATCTTCAACGTCCTGGCGGTGCTGGGCTTCTGCGCCACCGTGGCGCCCGGCGGGGTGGCGGCGGCGGACGCGGTGGTGAGCTTCGACCTGCCGGTGATGCTGGCCGTGGCCGTCGCGTGCCTTCCCATCTTCCGCACCGGCCACGTCATCAGCCGGTGGGAGGGCGGCGTCTTCTTCGCCTACTACGTGGCCTATACCGCCTACCTGGTCCTGGACGCCCAGCAGCACGACGCCCTGCACGGCTTCACGCGCGTCATGGGGTGGTTCGTGCTGCCCCTCACCGCGCTCACGCTCGCCATCCTCCTGGCGCGAGGACTGCGTCGGCCTCGGCCGGCCTGATCGCGCAGCGCAGATGCGCTGCGCGAGGGAGCCGCCTCGGTGCGCTCCGCCCTCCCGCCTCCTCAAAAGCGCCCCATCCCTCTCAGGCGCTTGCGCACTTTCACCGTCAGCCGGGTCTTTCGGGTGAAGCACCGCAGAAGACGCCTCCCCGGTGCGGCTCCCCCCCGCGCACCGGGGATGCAACCTCATGGCCTGCGCCACCCGGCACTCGCGGAGGACTGATACGCTTTGCGCCACCGGAGGGCCTGCATCGCAACTCGGCCCTGGGGGACGGGGAGCCAGGAACGGATGAGCACGCCAGTCCAGCCGCCCCGGTCCGAAGACGACATCGACGTCCTGACTCCTCCCGCCACGCCTCGGCCGGCCGAGTCGTCGCTGGAGCCGCTGCCCTCGCGCCTCGCTCCGGGCACGCTCGTCGCCGAGCGGTACACCGTGCTGCGGCCGCTCGGCGAGGGAGGCATGGGCGTGGTGCTCGCCGCCTATGACGCGAGGCTGGACCGACGCGTGGCCCTCAAGCTGCTGCACGCCGGACAGGGGGCGCACACGACGGCCCAGACGCGCCTGCTGCGAGAGGCCCGGGCGATGGCGCGGTTGTCCCACCCCCATGTGGTGGCCGTCTACGACGCCGGGACACTGGAGGATGGCCGCATCTTCATCGCCATGGAGTGCGTGGAGGGCCAGACGCTGCGCCAGTGGTGCCGGGAGCGGCAGCGCTCGTGGCGCGAGGTGCTGGAGGCCTTCCTGTCCGCGGGCCGCGGGCTGGCCGCCGCGCACGCCGCCCGGCTCGTCCACCGGGACTTCAAGCCGGAGAACGTGCTGGTGGGCCGCGACGGGCGCGTGCGCGTCACCGACTTCGGCGTGGTGCGGGATGAGTCCAGCGCGAGCACTTTGCCAGCCGGGCTCCCTGCGGACGGACAGCGCGCCGCCTGGAAGTCGCCCCTCACCGAGCCGGGAGACGTGCCCGGCACGCCGCGCTACCTGGCCCCCGAGCTGCTCCTGGGCCAGCCCGCCGACGCGCGCAGTGATGTGTTCGCCTTCTGCGTCGCCCTCTACGAAGCCCTCTTCCAGCAATACCCCTTCGCGGGCGACACCCCCGCGGAGCGACTCCAGGCCATGGCCGGGAGCCACCCGCTGCCGCCCCCCAGCCGCTCCGAGGTGCCCGCCTGGGTGGTGCGCGCGCTGAGACAGGGCCTGCAGCCGGACCCGCGCCTGCGTCCCTCCACCCTGGAGGCGCTGCTGCAGGCCCTCACCCGCAGCCCGGCGAAAACACGCCTGCGCTGGCTGGCCGTGGGCGCCTGCGCTGCGGCCGTGCTGGGCGCCGGCATCTCGGCTACGGCCCTCTGGCGCCTGCGCGCCACCGAGCGCGCCCAGCTCTGCCAGGGCGCGCCCACCCACTTGGCGGGAGTGTGGGATGACTCCGCCCGCGCGCGCGTCCAGCGGGCCTTCGCCGCCACCGGCAAGCCCTACGTCCGCGACGTCTTCGAAGGCACGCGGCAGGTGCTGGACGCCTATGCCCACGAGTGGGCGGCGCAGCACCGCCAGGCCTGCGAGGCCACGCGCCTGCGCGGCGAACAATCCGAGCAGGTGCTCACCTTGCGAATGGCCTGCCTGGACCGGCGCAAGCAGCAGCTCGCCGCCCTGGGCGCGGTGCTGTCCCAGGCGGACGAGGCCACCGCCCAGCGCGCCGTCCAGGCCGCCGCGGGCTTGCCGGCGCTCTCCGACTGCGCGGACGTGGAGGGACTGCTGGCCGAGGTGACGCCGGCGCCCGAGTCGCTCCGGCCCGCCGTCACGGCCCTGCGCGAGGAACTGGACCGGGTGAGCGCCCTGCGGCTGGGCGGCCGCTACGAGCAGGCCACCGAAGAGGGCCAGGCCGCCGTGGCCCGGGCGCGCGCCCTGGGCCATGCCCCCACGCTCGCGGAGGCCCTGCTCGTCCTGGCCCGCGCCACGTCCAGCCTGCGGCCCCCCGAAGCCCGGCCCCTCTTCACCGAGGCGGCGCACACCGCGCTGGCCCACCGCCATGACCGTCTGGCCGTGGAAGCCAGCCTCTACTTCGCCCAGTCCCTGTTCACCTCTGGCCTCACGGAGCAGGCGCAGTGGTGGCACGCCCAGGCCGCGGCGCTCCTCCCAAGACTCACCGCCCCGCTGCAGCTCGAGGCGCTGCTCGAGGCCACCCGGAGCTCCGGGCAGATAAGGCTGGGCCAGAGCGTGCTCGCGCTCGAGTCGCTGCGGCGCACCGCGCTGCTGCTGGAGCGGGCCTACGGCCCCCGCGACTACCGCCTGGCGCTCGCCGAAGGCAACCTGGCGCTGGCGCTGGCGAAGGCGGGCCGCGGGGTGGAGGGGACGCACCACCTGGAGCGCGTGGCGACCACCCTGGAGCGGCTGCTGGGCCCCCGGCACCCCACGTCGCTCGTGGCCTTGCTGAACCTGACGGACCAGTACAGGGAGGGGGGCCGGCTCGTGGACGCGCGCCGCGTGCTCGAGCAGGCCACCACCGCCTTTCCCGACGCCTATCCTCCGGAGTCCCTGTCCCAGGTCACCCTCCACCTGGTCAGCTCCAGCCTGCTGCTCGCCGAGGGCCGCTACGAGGAGGCGCTCGCCCGGGCCGAACAGGCCCTGGGGCTGGTCGAGCGGCTGGGGGCGCGGCAGAGCGACCGTCATCCTCACGCGCAGTTCAACCAGGCCAGGGCCCTGGTGATGCTGGGCCGCCACGCCGAGGCGCTTCCCATCCTGACGCGTGCCCTCACCCGGTTCGAGGCCTTGAGCAGTCCGGAAGACGGCTCATTGAGCCTGCGCTGGGAGGCCCTGGCGGACTGCCACGATGCCTGGGGCCGCCACGCCGAGGCGCTGCGTGCCCGCGAGCGCGCGCTGGAGGTCGCCACCCGGGCGGAGGGCGGCGGCCCCTTGACGGCGCGGGCACACGGGTTTCGCGCGGCCACCCTGCTGCGGCTGGGCAGGCCCGCCGAGGCGCTGGAAGAGGCCCGGCAAAGCCACCCCCTGTTGGTGGAGTCCCAGGGCGCGCTGTCTCCGCAGGCGTCCGACGCGCTGCGGGTGCAGGGCGAGGCCCTGCTGGCGCTGGGCCTCGCCTCCCAGGCCCTGCCCCTGCTGGAGCAGGCGCTGCGGCTCGCGGAGCGCTCGGGCGTGGACCCGAATCTCCAAGCCGCGCGGCGCCTCCTGCTCGCCCGTGGACTTCAGGCGGCCAGGCAGGAGCCGAATCACGTGGCCCGGTTGCTGGCGGATGCGCGGGAGGACTACGCCCGCGCGGCCCATCCGGACAGGGCCGGACAGGCCGCGCTGGAGCGCTGGCGAGGCGCCCGCATGGACACGCGGGCCGACCGTCCATGAGCCCCTCCGCCCGCGCTTGCCGGGCGGGCGGGGCCTATCGAGGCCCTGGCCGCCGGAGGGCTTCAGTACTGATACGTCGGATAGAGATACAGCGGATTCTGCTCAAAGGCAGTCGCCACCATCCGGTACGCGCCAGGGCCACCGGAGCCGAGTGGGATGTGGAAGCCGTGGTTGGGATTGCCACCACACAGCTGCCCGACAGCGGGGTCGCGAGGACGGTTGGCCGCGCCCGTGCCCACCGGAACCCAGCCCTGGTAGTAGCCCGCGTAGCGCTGGATGGAGATGTTGTAGATCTTGCCCGGATAGTACGGCGTACATGCCCAGCCGGTGGCGTAGAGCTGGGAAGTGTGGATGACATCAAAGGCGCCCCGCGACTCGCAATGAGGGCAGGCGCCCGTGACGTCCTGACGCACCTGTCCCGTCTCATCCACGGTGAAGTACACCTCCTGCTGCTCTCCGTCGACGGGGAGTCCCGCCTCGGTGGGCAGCCCTTCATCCTGCACCTCCTGCGCCTCCTGTACGTCCATGCCTCCGCACGCGGCCAGGACCATTGTCACTGTCACCCACGTCAGGCTCCTCATCTTCAGATGAATCATGCTCTTGCTCCTTGGGGTGTCCGGGGATTTGTCTGGGTCAGGCGGGCGCCTCGCCCTTCCGTCCTGGGAAACACGGCAGCGAGCCAAAGTGAGCAAGACTTTTTCAGCGCAACTCTCATGAAGCAGCACCGCGCGAGGGCTATAGAGGTGCGCCATGTCCAACAAACGGTGGATGGAGCTGTACCAGGCCTACGGCCCGCTCATCTACGCGAAGTGCCGCAAGATCCTGGCGGACGACGCGGCCGCCGAGGATGCCTCGCAGGAGACCTTCATCCGGGCCTACACGCACCTGGACAAGGTGAAGAGCTCGAGCGAGGCGCTCCCCTGGATATACCGAATCGCGACGCACTACTGTCTCAACGAGCTGCGCAATGGCAAGCAGAAGGCCGAGCCAGTCGGGGAGCTGCCGGACTCGCCTGGAGCGCACGCCGAGGAGACCTTTGGCAGTCGCGACTTCCTGATACGTTTGATGGAGCGCGTGCCGGAGTCGGTGCGGGTGGTGGCGTGGCTGCACCACATGGAAGGCCTGAACCAGGTGCAGGTCGCCCAGGTGCTCGGCGTCTCCCGCCGCACTGTCGTCTACCGGCTGGCCACGCTGGCCGAGGCCGCCACCCGGCTGCGGGATGAAAGGACGCATCGATGAGCCTGCCCGAGCACTCCCACCTGTCGGGACTCACCCTGGACGCGCTGTTGCTCGGAGGACTCCCTGACGCGGAGGAGAAGGCCGCCCGGGCGCACCTGGAGCAGTGTCCGGGCTGTGCCCGCCGCCTGGAGGAGACGCACACCTCCACCGAGCACTTCCGGCGCGAGGTGCAGCCGCGCACCCTGGAGCAGCTGCGCAGGCGGCTGGAGCAGTCCGCGCCCGCGGCCCCACCCTGGCGCCGGCGTGCCGTGCTCACGGCGCTCCTCGTCGCGGGCGCGGCGGCGGCCATGCTGGCGCGAGTGGGGGGCTGCGGCAGCCCCTGACCCCGGAGGGCCGCGGGCGTCGCTGCTGCTGGCGGTGAGTGTCAGGGGCGCTGCCGCGGCCACCTTGCCGCCTGGAGACGTGCGGCAGCTCGGTCTGCGCGAACGGGCGCGCATCTCCTCCGTCCTCCAGGCCGCCCCGCACCTGGAGGACCTGCCCCTCTCCAGCCACACCTCGCCAGGGCACACGCTCCCGTCAGCCTCCCACGGGCTCCTCGGGGGCCCTGCGAGCCCGGGGAACTCGGGCCGCTTCGGCCACCTCACGGGGGGGCTCCCGGGGGGCCTCCTCACTACCCGTGGGGGAGAGGAGGACCGGCGGAGGGGGTTTGCGGACGGGGTGGACGGCTCCATCCCCCAGGGCGACCTGATGCGCCGGGGCCTGGTGACGGGGGTGTGGCGACTGCTGGGCTGACAGGCCCCTGCATTGGCTATACTCCCGGGCTCGCGCACGGGGTATGGACAGGGCATGGGCAAGAAAGTGTCGGTGCTGGTGGTCGATGACTCCCTCATCTGCCGACAGCTCATCTGCGAGGCGCTGAGCAAGGACCCCGATATCGAAGTCGTGGGCACCTGCGCGGACGGCAAGCAGGCCGTGGAGATGACCAAGGAGCTGCGTCCCCACGTCATCACCATGGACGTGGACATGCCCGTCATGGACGGGCTCACGGCCACCGAGCACATCATGGCCGAGTGCCCCACGCCCATCCTGGTGCTCACGGCCGACCCGCGCTCCCAGGCGCCGGAGTTGACGTACCGCGCGCTGGATCTGGGCGCGCTCGCCCTCCAAATCAAGCCCGCCATCGACGCCGGGCCGGACGCGTGGAACCTGGTCCGCGAAATCCGGCTGCTGTCCTCGGTGCGCGTCATCCGCCACCTGCGTCGGCCTCAGCGCGGGCCGCTGCCGCCGCCTCGGGTGGCCACGTCGGTGCTGCCCGCGGTGTCCATGGGCGTGGTGGTGGTGGCGGCGAGCACGGGCGGGCCCCAGGTGCTCTTCAAGATGCTGTCGGAGCTGCCGGCGGACTTCCCGGCGCCCATCGTCATCGTCCAGCACATCAACGCCGCCTTCGCGGAGTCCCTGGCGGGGTGGCTGGCCGGGGCCAGCAAGCTGAAGGTGCGGCTGGCGCAGGACGGAGAGCCGCTGATGCCGGGGCACGTCCTCATCGCTCCGCCGGGGCAGCACACCGTCATCCCCTTCCGGGGGCGGGTCGGGCTCAAGCCAGGCGTGGAGCGGGACGGGCACATGCCGTCCGGCACGGTGTTGCTGGAGAGCGCCGCCCGCACCTATGGCCGGCGCGCGGTGGGCCTGGTGCTGACGGGCATGGGCGGGGACGGCGCGGAAGGCCTGCTGGCCATCAAGCAGGCGGGTGGACTGGCGGTGGCGCAGAACGAGGAGTCCTGCGTGGTGTTCGGCATGCCGGGCACGGCGGTGGAGCGCAAGGCGGTGGACCACCTCATCCACGGTGACGATGTCGCGGCGACGTTGGTGCGGCTGGCGCGGGGAGAGTCCCTCGCGGTGGGGCGCTGAGCCCGGGTGGCTGACGGCGCGCCATGGGCCGGAGTGCGCGCCTTCCTGTCGGCGCGGACGGGGATGGCCCTGAGTGGCCCCCAGGTCCGTCGGCTGGATGAGCGGCTGGCGGCGCGCAGCCAGGGCCTCACGCCGCACCAGTACCTGATGTTCCTCCAGTCCCCGTCGGGCGTGACGGACCTGGAGGACCTCATCGCCACGGTGGTGGTGAACAAGACGGACCTCTTCCGCGACGAGGTGCAGCTCGCCGCGTTCCGAGCGCAGGTCCTCACCCCCCTGGTGACGCGGAATCGGCGGCCCCTGCGCGTCTGGAGCGCGGGCTGCGCCACGGGCGAGGAGGTGGCCACGCTGCTCGTCCTGCTCGCGGAGGCAGGGGCCGACCCGGACAGCACGGTGCTGGGGACGGACATCGCCGGGGATACCCTGCGCCGCGCGCGGTGGCTGGCCTACAGCCGGGAGCAGCTCCGCCGCGTCCCACCCGAGCTGCGCTCAAGGTACTTCGTCCGCTCCGGCGCGAGAGACGCCCTGGCGCCCGCGTTGAGGGAGCGCGCGAGCTTCCAGTGTCACAACCTGATGGAGTCGCCGTATCCGGTGGCGCCAGGGGGGGGCGGCTTCGACGTCATCTTCTGCCGCAACGTCCTCATCTACTTCACCGAGGAGGCCTTCCAGCGCACCGTGGAGGCGCTCGCGCGGAGCCTGGCGCCCGGCGGCGTGTTGGTGCTGTCCGCGTCCGAGCCGCTGCTCCGGGTTCCGCCAACGCTGCGGGTGCAGCGCGGCGAGCAGGCCTTCTTCTACGTCCGGCCGGAGGAAGGGGCCTCCGAGGCACCGGCTGCCCAGCACACCTGGAGCGGCGCTGCGGCTCCTCCGAAGAAGCGTGGCACGCCCGTGCCCCCTGCGCGTGCCCACCAGGGGCTTGCTGTCCCGGCGCTCATGGACGCGGGGGGGGCCCGGGGGCCCGTGGCCGCCACGCCCGAGCCCGGCCCGGAGGCCCGCGCGGAGGCGGACCTCCTCTTCGCCTGCGTGCTGGATGGCGCCGCCTCGGGGGTCTCAGACGCCGTGGCGGAGCGCGACCTGCGTCGCTGCCTGACGTTGGATCCGGACCACGCGGCCGCCCGGTATCTGCTCGGGCTGCTCCTGGAGCAGTGCCGACGCACCGCCGAGGCGGCCTCCGAGTACCGCCGGGCCTTCCAGGCCCTGGAGTCGGGCCGTTCACGCCCCGTGGCCTTCTTCCTCAACCCCGACCGCCTCCGGGTGGCCTGCGCGCACGCTGCCGAGCGGCTGGAGTTTTCCGTCCGGACGAGGTGACCGGCCAGCCAGGCAGGCCCGGCGGGCGCCCTGACCAGGCGAGAGAAGTCCGGACGGGCAGGGCGTTTGCGCCTAAGATGGCGCCCGATGCGAAGCTTGGCGCTGATATCCCTGCTGGCCCTCCCTGGTTGCTTCTATCCCGCTGACCGCGGCCGCGCCCTCGAGGCGAAGGTCGACCGGCTCGGCACCGACTCCGCCCAGATTCAGACGGAGCTGAAGGAGACACGCGAGCAGCTCGCCGCCACGCTCCCGAAAATCGACGAGAAGGTCGCGGAGGTCACCAAGGCCCTCAAGGGGCTGGACACCGCGGCGCGCCGCAAGGACGCGGACATCGGCGTGCAGTTCCAGAAGACGGTCGAGGACCTCGCCCAGCTTCGAGGCCAGGTGGAGACGTACCTCCACAAAATCACCGAGCTGGAGACGGCGCTGGCCGCGCAGGACCAGAAGCTGCTCGCCATGCAGGGCGAGGCGGCGCTGAAGGAGGCCGAGGCGAAGAAGAAGGCCGAGGAGCTCAAGCGCCCCACGGACAAGAAGGCGTTTTTGGCGCTCGCCAAGGAGAAGGCCAAGGCCGGCGACGTGCTGCTGGCGCGCCAGCTCTACAACGAGTTCATGAAGAAGTGGTCCAAGGACCCGCTGGTGGGTGACGCCCACTTCGGCCTCGGTGAGACGTACTTCTCCGAGTCCAAGTGCCGCGAGGCCCTCTTCGAGTACGGCAAGGTGCTGCAGGACTTCCCGAAGGCGGAGTCCGCGCCGGAGTCGTACCTGCGCTCGTCGGACTGCTTCGCGCAGCTGAAGATGAAGGAGGAGTCGCGGCTGGCGCTGGAGGAGCTCATCAAGAGCTACCCGAAGTCCGCCGAGGCGAAGACGGCCAAGGCGCGCATCGCCGACATGGACAAGAAGGCGGCGCCCGCCAAGAAGGCCAGGAAGTGAGCCCGCGTCCGGTGAAGCTGGCCGCGCTGGCGCTGCTGCTCCTGCTGCCCCTGGTGGCGGGCGCGGCGCCCAGGCAGCTCGTCCTCCTCTTCACCGGAGACAATGGGGGCGAAGTCGCCCCCTGTGGTTGACGGCACAACCCCTCTGGCGGTCTGGCCAGACGAAAAGTCGCGATTGAGAAGGAGCGCGAGCAGGGCGCGCCGGTGCTCGTGCTGGACGCTGGCAATGCGCTCTTCAAGAGCCGGGACAGCGCGCAGGCGCCGGACGCCCGAGCGCGCGCGGAGCTCGTGCTGTCGCAGATGGACGCGCAGGGCACCGCGGCCATGGCCGTGGGCGCGAGGGACCTCGGGCTCGGCGTGGGCTTCCTCCGGAAGCAGACGCGGCGGGCGAAGCTGAAGGTCCTGTCGGCGAACCTCGTGGACGCCCAGGGCAAGCTGCTGTTCCCCGCCTCGCTGGTGACGACGGTGGGCGGCGTGAAGGTGGGCGTGGTGGGCGTCTCTCCCGCCATGGCCAGACCCACGCCGGTGGGGCTCGCCGTTCCGGGACAGGCCCAGGAACACGTGCGGGGCCTGCCGGCGCGGCCCGCCGTGGCCGCCGAGGTGAAGCGCCTGCGTGAGAAGTCGAAGGTGGCGCTGGTGGTGGTGCTCGCGGCGGTGCCCCACGCGGAGGCGCTCCAGCTGGCCGACCAGGTGGAGGGCGTGGACTTCGTGGTGCAATCCCACGAAGGTCGGGGCCAGGGCATCGCCCAGCGGCAGGCCCAGGCCACGGTGATTCCCTCCGGGGCCCGGGGCCGCGAGCTGGCGAAGCTGGTGCTCCAGTTGGAGGGGACGGGCCGCTTCGCGGACGCCTCCGTGCAGGAGCGTACCCGGCAGCAGCTGCGCCTGCTCGAAGGCAACCTCACCCGGGCGAAGGCGCGGCTGGCGGGCACCCAGGCCCCGGCGGAGCAGCGGCCCCTGGAGGAGACGATTGCCCGCCTGGAGGCCACGCGAGCCGCCTACCAGAAAGCGCTGTCCGGCGGCGCAACGGACGCCGGGCGCACGCATCTATTGTCGTACATCCAGCTCGGCAGTGACGTCCCGGCGGATCCGGCCGTCCAGAAATGGGTGGAACGCGTCGAGCCTCCTGGCTCGGCGGCCCATTGAGCCGTGCTGGCCTTGTGAACCGGCCCAAGCGCCATTATAAGCGCCGGCCATCCCTCAGCGCCGGACCTCCCACCCGCGGGCGGGTGGGGGCAAGGCATACTGGAGAGCGCCATGAAGTCCGACATCCATCCCGTCTACCCCCCGGCTCGCGTGAACTGCGCGTGCGGTCACAGCGTGGAGACGAAGTCCACCCGCGGCTCGTTCTCGGTGGAAATCTGCTCGAACTGCCACCCCTTCTTCACGGGCAAGTACAAGCTCGTGGACACGGCCGGCCGCATCGACCGCTTCCGCAAGAAGTACGGCGCGTCGCCGACCTCCGCCAAGAAGGCGTAGGCCGCGGGGGCCTCTCATGGGCCCCGCCACAGTCCAGGCAGTCCCCGTCGAGCAGGGTGTCGGAGGGCCTCCAAGAGAGGCGCTCCCGCCCTGCTCGCGGCGCTTCTACGGCCTGAACCACCCGTCAAGTTTCAGGGTGCTACAGGCCAGAAATTAGACGTAGCACCGAAGCGACCGCACAGTCCGCCGCGTCCACGACGAAGAGTCCGACGGAGGCGAGATGTCCGCGCACGCTGCAGCAGCCCCTTCCCTGAAAGTCGTCCGCCGTTCGCTCAACGAGAGCGTCTACGCGAAAGGGGAGGCCTATACGCTGCTGCACGGCGACAGCCTGGCGCTGATGTCGCAGTTCGAGCCCCAGACGTTCGACATGATCTTCGCCGACCCGCCGTACTTCCTCTCCAACGGCGGCACCACGTGCAAGGGCGGCAAGCGCGTCTCGGTAGCCAAGGGCGGCTGGGACGTGTCGCGCGGCGTGGAGGAGGACCACCAGTTCACCACCGAGTGGCTCGCGGCCTGCCAGCGCCTGCTCAAGCCCACCGGCACGCTGTGGGTGAGCGGCACCCAGCACGTCATCTTCAACGTCGGCTTCGCGATGCAGAAGCTCGGCTACAAGCTGCTCAACACCGTCACCTGGTTCAAGCCCAACGCGAGCCCCAACCTGGCGTGCCGCTACTTCACGCACTCCACGGAGTTGCTCATCTGGGCCTCGCCGAAGTCCGGCGGCAAGCTGCAGCACACGTTCAACTACGCGCGCATGAAGGCGGAGAACGGCGGCAAGCAGATGCGCGACGCCTGGGCGCTGCCGCCCTCCGGTGACGCGGAGCTGACGGCGGACGGCGAGGGCCGGCTGTGGACGCTCGCCGTCCCGCGCGGCGGCGAGGAGAAGGCCTTCGGCAGCCACCCCACGCAGAAGCCGGTGGCGCTGCTGGAGCGCATCCTGGAGGCGAGCTGCCCCCCGGACGCGCTGGTGCTGGACCCCTTCAACGGCAGCGGCACCTCGGGCGTGGCGGCCCTCAAGCTGGGCCACCGCTACGTGGGCATCGACATGGACGAGAACTACCTCGCCCTGTCGGAGAAGCGCCTGAGCGCGGCGGCGTCGAAGTAGTCCCGCCCCGCGCGCCGTCCTCAGGCGCGCGACAGGATGAGCTCCACGCCCTGGCGGGCGATGGGGTGGTAGCGCTCCCCGTGCTTCTTGAAGAGCGCGCGCGCCAGTGCCCGGTGCGCGTGCGACGCGGAGAGCACCCCGTACAGCGGCTTGAGGTACTTCATCCGGCCCACCTCCCCGAGGAACGTCTCGGTGCGGGCCACGGCCGGCTCCCAGCCCGCGCGCAGCGCCGACACCAGCCACGCCACCAGCACCTCCGAGTTGCGGCTCTGGGTGAGGCTGAAGCGCGAATCGAGCTGCTGGAAGACGTCCCGCGGCGTCTGCTGGGGCAGTGACTCCAGGTAGAGCTGCCACTCGGCCGGCGTCCAGTCCTTCGCCTGCTCCAGCGTGGGCACCTTGCCGCGCAGCGCGTCCATGGCCTCCAGCCTCAGCGAGCGCGGTGACGGCGCCCCCGGGGGGACGCCGGGCCGGTGCAGGTACGCCTCGGCGTCCACCTTCGTCAGCACCCCGGGCAGCTCCTTCTCCGCGAAGGCGACGAACTCCTCGGTGGTGAGCGCGCGGAAGCGGTAGGTGGCCAGGTAGCGGCGGAGGAACTCGTCGAAGGCGGGCCGCCCGGCCGCGTCCTCCATGGCGCGCAGCAGCAGGTAGCCCTTCTCGTAGGGAATCTGGGAGAAGGCCTCGTCCGGGTCCACGCCGGCCAGGTGCGTGCGCAGCGACGTGAGCTGCGGGTGCGCGCGGAAGTGCTGCAGCGCGGAGTCCAGCGCGCGGCGGCCCAGCGCGCCGTGCAGCGCCGACACTTCCGGACCGGCCAGGGCCTCCAGGATGCGGCGCTCGGCGAAGACGGTGAAGCCCTCGTTGAGCCAGAAGTGCTCCGCGGAGGCGTTCGTCACCAGGTTGCCCGTCCACGAGTGCGCCAGCTCGTGCGCCACCACGTTGACCAGGCTCTTGTCCCCGGTGATGAGCGTGGGCGTGAGGAACGTCAGGCGCGGGTTCTCCATGCCGCCGTAGGGGAACGAGGGCGGCATGGTGAGCAGATCGAAGCGCTCCCAGTCATAGGGCCCGAAGAGCGACTCGGCGGCGCGCAGCATGTCGTCCACGCCGGAGAACTCCTCCGCCGCGTCCTCCAGCAGCTCCGGCTCCGCCCACACCCGCGAGCGCGGTCCCAGCTCCTTCGGCGCCAGGCTGCCCACCGCGAAGGCGAGCAGGTAGGGCGGCACCGGCTGGGGCATCTCATAGTGCTCCTCCGCCTCCACGCCGTGCTCCTCGCGCCGCAGGAAGCTGGCGGCCATGACGGCCTTGAGCGCCTTGGGAATCCGCAGTGACGCCGTGTAGCGGATGCGGATGCGCGGCGTGTCCTGGAGCGGCACCACGCTTCGGGCGTGGATGGCCTGGCACTGGCTGTAGAGGAATGGGTGCTGCCCTCCGGCCGTCTGGGGGGGCGTCAGCCACTGGAGCGCGCTGGCGTGCGGCGCCGTGCGGTAGCGCACCGTGAACTGCCGCAGCCCCGGCGGCAGCTCGATGCGCAGCCGGCTGCCGAGAATCGGCTCGGAAGGGGAGAGGATGTAGGGTAAGGGGCGACCCGCGGCGTCGACGACGTCACGGATTTCCAGATCCCGGGTATCCAGGTCCAGCGGCCCGGCCGAGGCTTCCTTGAGGGTGTGGGTGACCTCCGCGTGGAGCCGCTGCGTCTTGAAATCGACGCGGGCCCTCCAGTCCAGGGTTTCCGTCTCAGGCTGCGTGCTGTCGTTGTACGAGTGCGGGTCGAGGCGCGCCATGGAGGGTCGGTTTCTAGTCGGCTTGTCCTCTGGTGGCGAGCGCCCTGGCCGTCCGATCCGATTGACTTTCGGGTCAATCGCCTACATTTGTGCAGTCCCCTCCTTCCCAACAGGGAGCCTTTCCCACATGACGACGCGGATCCGAAAAGTGGCTGTGCTGGGCGCCGGAGTAATGGGCAGCGGCATCGCCGCGCACCTGGCCAACTCGGGCGTGCGTGCGCTCCTCCTGGACATCGTTCCGCCCAAGGCCGCGCCGGGCGAGGACACCTCCTCGAAGGCGTTTCGCAACAAGTTTGCCCAGGGCGCGCTGGCCAACCTGCGCAAGCAGAAGCCCAGCCCCATCGTCTCCGCGGAGGTGTTCACCAACATCGAGGTGGGCAACTTCGACGACGACCTGCCCCGCATCGCCGAGTGCGACTGGGTGGTGGAGGTGGTGAAGGAGGACCTGAAGATCAAGCAGGACCTGTTCGCCAAGGTGGAGAAGCTCGCCCGCCCGGGCACCATCATCTCGTCCAACACCTCCGGCATGTCGATTGTGGGCATGACCGAGGGCCGCGGCGCGGACTTCAAGAAGAACTTCCTCGTCACGCACTTCTTCAACCCGGTCCGCTACATGAAGCTGCTGGAGTTGGTGGCCGGCAAGGACACGGACCCGGAGGTGCTCAAGACGCTGCACCGCTTCGGCGAAGAGGTGCTGGGCAAGGGCATCGTCTACGGCAAGGACACGACCAACTTCATCGCGAACCGCATTGGCGTGTACGGGATGATGCGGACCATCGCCGCCATGGACAAGGCGGAGCTGTCCATCGAAGAGGTGGACAAGATTTTTGGCCCGGCCATGGGCCGCCCCAAGTCCGCCGTCTTCCGCACCGCGGACATCGTGGGCCTGGACACGTTCACCCACGTGGCGAAGAACTGCTACGACACGCTGACGCACGACGAAGAGCGTGACGTGTTCGCCAGCCCGGCGTTCCTCCAGAAGATGGTGGAGAAGAACATGCTGGGCGACAAGAGCGGCGGCGGCTTCTACAAGAAGCAGGGCAAGGAGATCCTCGCGCTCGACCTGAAGTCGCTGGAGTACCGGCCGCAGGCGAAGGTGCGCTACGAGTCGCTGGGCGCCGCGCGGGACATCGAGGACGTGCGCGAGCGCGTGGCCTCGGTGATGAACGCCGAGGACAAGGCGGCGAAGTTCGCCGAGGGCGTCACCCTGGACGTGCTGGCCTACACCAGCCGCCGCATCCCGGAGATCGCCGACGACGTGGTCAACGTGGACCGCGGCGTGCGCTGGGGCTTCGGGTGGGATTTGGGGCCCTTCGAGGTCTGGGACGCCTACGGCGTGAAGAAGGGCGTGGAGCGGATGAAGGCCCTGGGCCTGAAGCCGGCCGCGTGGGTGGAGGAGATGCTGGCCGCGGGCCGCGCGTCCTTCTACGGCGTGGAGAAGGGCAAGGACACGTACTGGGACATCCCGTCCAAGTCCGTGAAGGTGGTGCCGGAGAACGCCCGCACGCAGCGCGTGGAGTACCTCAAGCGCGGCAACAAGAAGATCGCCGGCAACGACGGGGCCACGCTGTGGGACATGGGCGACGGCGCGACGCTGCTCGAGTTCCACACGAAGATGAACTCCATCGATGACCAGATCATCGAGATGATGAACACCGCGCTGGACGAGACGGAGAAGAACCACAAGGGGCTCGTCATCGGGAACGACGGCTCCAACTTCTCCGCGGGCGCGAACATCGTGGCGCTGCTGTGGGCGGCCAAGAGCGGCGAGTTCGAGTCCATCCGCAAGCTGGTGACGGGCTTCCAGGCCGTCAATCAGCGCATGCGCTACAGCCCGGTGCCGGTGGTGACGGCGCCCTTCAACCTCACGCTCGGCGGCGGCGCCGAGGTGACGATGGGCGGCAACGCCATCCAGGCCAGCGCCGAGCTGTACATGGGCCTGGTGGAGGTGGGCGTGGGCCTCATCCCGGGCGGCGGCGGCAACATGCAGCTCTTGCGCAACGTGTACGGCCCCTTCGGCACGGACAAGGACTTCGACTTCTTCCCCTTCCTGAAGAAGATCTTCCTCACCATCGGCATGGCGAAGGTCGCCACCAGCGCCGAGGAGGCCCGTGAGAGCGGCTTCCTGACGCAGGCGGACGGCATCAGCGCCAACCGTGACTTCCTGCTGTCCGACGCGAAGGCCCGCGTGCTGGGCATGGCGGACGCTGGCTTCAAGGCGCCCCGTCCCTCGCGCTTCCGCCTGCCGGGCACCAGCGGCGCGGCCACCATCGACATGATGCTCTACGACATGGAGCTCAACGGCCAGGTGAGCGCGCACGACCGGAAGATCGCCAAGAAGCTGGCGACCGTGCTCACGGGTGGCAACACCAGCTCGTCGCTGCTGGTGACCGAAGAGCGCTTGCTGGAGCTGGAGGCGGAGGCCTTCCTGAGCCTGTGCGGCGAGGAGAAGACCCAGGACCGCCTGCAGCACATGATCGAGAAGGGCAAGCCGCTGCGGAACTGACGGCCGGCCAGTATCCATAGGCTACTGAACCTGAGATTCGCTGAATGCCCGGGTGCTCCCCGGGCAAGGAGACATCAAAATGGCTGGTCGAGTCGTGATTGCCAGCGCGGTCCGCACGCCCTTCACCCGCGCCCACAAGGGAGAGTTCAAGGACACCCGGCCGGATACCCTGGCCGCCATCGCCATCAAGGAAGCCGTTGCCCAGGTCCCCGGCCTGAAGCCGGAGGACATCGGTGACGTCGTCCTGGGCTGTGCCATGCCGGAGGCCGAGCAGGGCATGAACGTGGCCCGCGTGGCCACGCTGCTGGCGGGCCTGCCCGTCACGGTGCCCGCGATGACCATCAACCGGTTCTGTTCCTCCGGTTCGCAGGCCATCGCCCAGGTGGCCCAGGCCATCCAGGCGGGGATGTACGACGTGGGCATCGGTGGTGGCACCGAGTCCATGACGATGGTCCCCATGGGCGGCAACAAGGCGAGCGCCAACCCCGAGGTCATGGAGCGCCTGCCGGAGATCTACACCTCCATGGGCGCCACCGCGGAGAACATCGCGTCGCGCTACGGCGTGTCGCGGGAGGACTCGGACAAGTTCGCCGCGGAGAGCCAGCGCCGCGCCGCCACCGCGCGCGAGCAGGGCAAGTTCAACGAGGAGATCGTCCCCGTCACCACGACGTACTACGACGACGACGGCGCGGCGAAGGAGGTCACCGTCACCGTGGACACCATCCTCCGCCCTGAGACGACGCAGGAGGGCCTGGCCAAGCTGCGCCCGGCCTTCAACCCCAAGGGCGTGGTGACGGCCGGCAACGCGTCGCCGCTGACGGACGGCGCCGCCGCCGCGGTGGTGATGAGCGAGGCCAAGGCGAAGGAGCTGGGCGTCAAGCCGCTGGGCTACTTCGTGGACGCCGCGGTGGCGGGCGTGCCCCCGGAAGTCATGGGCATTGGCCCGGTTCCCGCGGTCCGCAAGCTGCTGGAGAAGAACAAGCTCAAGGTCGAGGACATCGACGTCTTCGAGCTGAACGAGGCCTTCGGGGCGCAGGCGCTGTACTGCGTGCGCGAGCTGGGCATCCCCGCCGACAAGGTGAACCCCAACGGCGGCGCCATCGCCCTGGGGCACCCGCTGGGCGTCTCCGGCGCGCGCATGGTGGCCACCATCCTGCGCGAGCTGAAGCGCCGCAACGGCCGCTACGGCGTCGTCTCCATGTGCATCGGCGGCGGCATGGGCTTCGCCGCCCTCATCGAGGCGCCCAAGTAGTCACCGCTTCGGCGTGAGCCTTGGATTCAAGCGCGGGCCTCGGGGGAAACCCCGGGGCCCGCGTCGTTGCTGGCTCAGCGCGCCGCCGCGGCTTCGTCCGGGTCGTCCACCGGCACGCCGGCCAGGCGCAGCACGCGCAGGGCGTTGGTGGTGTCCACCACGCCCTGGCGCAGCTTGTAGTCGAACAGCATCTTCCCGGCCTCCAGGTGGTCCCGGAAGTGGACGTTGACGACGTGCGCTCCCGGCTCATCCGCGAGCACCGCCAGGGACAGGTCATGCGTCGTCACCGCGCCAATGGCGCCGGTGCCCAGCAGCAGGCGCAGCACCTCGCGCGAGGCAATCTGCCGCTCGCGGGTGTTCGTCCCCAGGAGGATTTCGTCCAGGAGGAACAGCACCTGCCCGTGCGCGGCCCGCGCCGCGTCCAGCACCGCCTTGATGCGCTGCACCTCCGCGTAGAAGTAGGAGACGCCGCGCTCCAGCGAGTCCTTCACCCGCATGCTGGTGAGCGTCTGGAGCGGTGACAGGCGGAAGTGCTTCGCGCTCACCGGCGCGCCGGCCAACGCCAGCACCACGTTGGCGCCCACCGCGCGCATCAGCGTCGTCTTGCCGCTCATGTTGGAGCCGGTGATGAGCAGCGCGTGCCGGGGGCCGGGCAGGGACACGTCGTTGGGCACCGGCGCGTCCAGCAGCGGGTGGCCCAGCGCCGTGGCCTCCACGCAGGGGCCACTGGCCGCCATGACGGGCCAGGTGAAGTCCGGCCTGTCGTGAGCGAGCCCCGCGACGCAGGACAGGGCCTCCAGTTCAGCCAGGGCCTCGAACCACTGGCGCAGTTGCTTGCCGTGGGCCTCGCGCCAGCGCTCCAGCGCGAAGTGCGCGTGGATGTCCCAGAGCGTGAGCCAGTGAATCAGCGGGTGGAACTGGTGGCGCTTGAACTCGATGAAGGAGAACAGCCGGCTGAAGCGCTTGAAGTGCTCGGACACGGGCGGCTGGCCGGGCTGCTGGAGGCCGGACTGGAGCGTCTTCAAGCGCGGGTGCTCGAAGCGCTGGGCCTCCACGCGCTCGAAGATGGGGGCGTAGCGCACGAAGCCGCGCTCACCCACCTCCACGCCTTCGTCCATGACCTTCAGCGGGCGGCGGGTGATGACGGCCACGCCCAGCTGCGCGGCCAGCCCTACCCAGAAGGCCGACTCCGGCAGCACCTCGAGCTTGCCCAGGACGTAGACGGCCAGCGTCACCAGGGGCAGCACCACCGCCACCGGCCGGGCCCAGCGGATGGCGTTCAGCTGCGGCCCCAGCTCCGCCCACTGGATGAACAGCGCCGGGTCCGCCTTCTCGCGCGAGGCGTCCCGCGCGTCCACGCAGAGGTCCTGGCGGAAGTCCAGGTTGGGCGCCAGCTCGCGCGCGGCGCCCTGCCTGGCTTCGACCTCCTGGGCGGACGCGGGGGCGGAGAGCCACGCCGCCAGCCGCTCCTCTCCGGAGCGCGTGGCCGTCTCGTTGAGGAGCTGGAAGAGGCTGCCCTGGCCGAAGACGTCCAGGTCCGGGGTGTACAGGTGGCTGGGGGACAGGAAGCGCTCCCCGCGCTCGGTGAAGTCGTGCCAGCCGGGCCCCAGCCGCGCCAGCCCGCGCTCATTGAGCGTCACGTACAGCTTCGCTCGGGCCTCGCGGCGGAAGACCTGGTGGTGGAGGATGGCGAGCACGCCGTAGAGCACCAGCGCGGCGGCGCTGGCCCACCACCACACCTTGGGCAGACGCCCCGCCAGCACGAAGCCCGCGACGCCGGCCGCGGCCAGGAAGGCGAGTGTTCGTAGATTGGCGTAGCGGGCGCTCACGCGGTCCAGGGCGGTCAGCTCCGCCTGCGCGGCGGCGCGGCGCTCGGTGTACGTACGATGCGGGGATGGGGGCTCGGCGGTGGCGGACACGATGGGCACGCATGCTGCGGTCGCGCGGCGTCCAGGGCAAGCGGCAGGTGCAATCGCGTGACGACGGGTCGACGAAGGCCCCGTTTCCAGGCCCGATTCATGTCAGACCCGGCGCGTAGATTTGCCCTTGTCGGCGGTCACGAGGGGGGCACCGGAATGAGCACGTCAGTCATTGATAACCGCGTCGAAATCGTCTTCAGCTTTGACACCACCGGCAGCATGTATCCGTGCCTGGCGCAGGTGCGCAAGAAGCTGCGGGGCACGGTGTCCCGGTTGATGAAGGAGATTCCGGGCATCCGCATCGGCATCATCGCCCACGGGGACTACTGCGACGCGGGCTCCACGTATGTCACCAAGCTGCTGGACCTGACGGACGACGAGAGCGCCGTCGTCCGCTTCGTGGACCGCGTTGAGCAGACGGGCGGGGGCGACGCGCCCGAATGCTACGAGTTCGTGCTGCGTCAGGCGCAAAGCCTGTCCTGGACGGTGGGCTACACGCGGGCGTTGGTCTTGATTGGCGACGACGTGCCCCACGGGCCTTCGCACAATCCCCACCAGCTGGATTGGCGCGAGGAGGTGGCCGCGCTGGGTCGGATGGGCGTGCCGGTGTATGGCGTGCAAGCCCTGGCGCGCCGCCACGCGACGGCCTTCTACAAGGAGCTGGCGGAGAAGTCGGGCGGCTTCCACCTGCGCCTGGACCAGTTCGCCCACGTCACCGACCTGCTGCTGGCCGTCTGCTACAAGCAGTCCTCGGACGCGCAGCTCCAGTCGTTTGAGCAGGAAGTGGTGCGCGAGGGCCGCATGAGCCGCGGCCTCGACGTGATGTTCAGCACCATGCTCCAGCGCACGGCGCCGCCCCTCCATGGCGAGGCGGACCTTCGCGCGGTGCCCCCGGGCCGCTTCCAGGTGCTGGATGTGGACCGGACCCAACCCATCAAGGACTTCGTTCAGGAGAACGGCCTGGGCTTCAAGACGGGGCGGGGCTTCTACGAGTTCACCAAGACGGAGACCATCCAGGGCCGCAAGGAAGTGGTGCTCATGGACCGCAAGACGGGTGACCTCTACAGCGGGGAGCGGGCCCGGGAGATGCTCGGACTGCCGCCCGGGGAGACGGTCCGCATCCGGCCCGCAAGCCTGGAGCAGTACGTCGTCTTCGTGCAGAGCACGTCGGCCAACCGGAAGCTGATGGGCGGCTCGAAGTTCCTCTACGAGGTCGAGGACTGGGAGGGGGCCCGGTCCGCCGCGGCGTAGCGCCCCTGGTGCGTCAGTGGCTGCCGCCCCTCCCTGAGTCCGCTTCGGTGGGCTGCCTGAAGTACAGGGTCCGTGGCGCGTCCGCGCCCGTGAGGACGTCCCGGGTCAGCTCCATGCGGAAGGCGCGCGGCGGACCCTTGGAGGCCGGTGGCTCGGGGGTGACGGTGAAGGCCGTGCTTCGCTCGGGCGCGCCCTCGGGGCGGATGTGGAGGTGGTCTCCGCTGGCGGTGTACTGGAAGACGTGGAGGTGGCTGGCGGTGTCCAGGTGCTCCAGGTGTCCACCTTCGTAGAAGTAGACGCGCTCCGTGGCGGGGTGGCGTTCGGGGGACGTCAGCCACTCGGCCACGCTCTGGCCTGTCCGCGCCGGGTCGAAGAGGCGGCGCTCGGCGGGGGAGGTCGCTTGCGTGAGGTTCTCTGCCGCGCCCTGCTGTTGTTCGAGCGCCGTGGCGAGCTCCTGAAGGACCGCTGAATCCCGTTCGGTGGCTTGATGGGCGCGCAGGGCTTGAAGGGCCTTTGTGCTGGAGTCGCGGCCCAGGGTTCGCACGGCCATCCGCCGGACCTCGGGGGCTGCGTCCTCAAGCGCGAGCAGAAGGGCGCGGTGGCCCACTGGCTGGCTGCTGTTCGCCAGGGCGAGGGCGATGGCCATCCGCACCTCGGCGTCGGGCTCGTCGCGCAGTCGCGCCATCAGCACAGGGGCTGCGTCCTGGGGCGCGGCATCCGAGGCCCAGGCGGAGACGGCGGCGTGCCTGACCCGAGGAGCCGCGTCCGTCAGCTCCTTGCGAAGGGCCTGCCAGGCCTCGGGCCCACCGAGCCTGCCCAACGCGGTGACGAGGTCCGCCCGTTCATCCTCGTCTCGCGTCCGGGCCAGTTGCTCCAGCAGGGAGTGTGTCGCTTGAGTGCAGCCGAGCTCCCCGGTGGCGCGGATGGCGCGTCTACGGAGTGACGACTCGGGCGCCTCCAGGAGCCGGGCAACGGGTTCGCACGCGCTGGCGTCACCACGCAGGACGAGCGCCTGGAGCACTTGTTCCCGGACCTGGGCTGTGGACGCCGCGGAGAGCAGCGGCACGAAGACGCTGGCAGGCACCTGCGGACGGCGGGACAGCGCGCGGAGGGCTTCGAGTCGCACGACGTCGGCGGCGTCCGTGAGGGCCTGCACGAGGAGTCCATTCATCGCCTCGCCTTCCCGCGCGAGCAGCGCCACGGCGGCGGCTCTCGTGGTGGCCTCCGAGGAGGCCAGGCCCAGGCGGGCCAGGGCCCCGGCTTCGGGGAGCCGCAGGCGTTGCGCGGTGGCGAGCGCGTTTCGCTTCTCCACCTCCGGCGCACGGTCGAAGCGCTCGCGAAAGAGGGCGCTCGCGGCCGTCGGGTCCATCCTCGCGAGCGAGTCCATGACCGCGAGCTGCACGGAGGGCTCGGCAGCGTTCAGGGCTTCCTGGAGGCCTCGCCAGTCCGCACCATCCCGCGAACGGGCCAGCGCCCGTGCCGCCATGGCCCGAACCGGTGCCGCTTCATCATGCAGCGCGAGCCGGGCCAGCGCATGGGCTTCGGGCGTGGCCAGCGCCTGAAGCGCGCGCAAGGCCGTGGTCTTCTCGGCAGGCGTGCCTGAGCGCAGCGCGTCCCTGGCGGTGAGCGGGAAGTCCACTCGCGCGCACAGCGCATCGAGGTCTTCCTGCGCGCTCCCGGAGGGCTTTCCAGCCGCCCACCGCAGCAGCTCCGATGTCGACAGAGGTGCGCTCACGACATCGCCGTCACACGCGAGGCGCGGTGGGCGCCGGTGGCATCCCGAGTCCCGTTCATATGGCGCGTGAGAATGGCTGCTCCTTGTCGCCGCGCGCTCCGAAATCCGGCGGCGCATTCCGTGGAAGCATCAGGAGGCCGACGTTAGCGTGCGTCCGTGCGCGTCTGGGTGACATTGCTGCTGGTGTGCGCGGGCTGTGGCGCCTTCGAGTTCCACCCCTATGAGCTCCGGGGGACCCACCGGGACTTGCATGCGCGCTCATTGGAGCGGCTGCTCGGAGCGGAGCCGAAGCAGGCCTTTCGCTTCGCGGTGGTGGGCGACATGCAGTTGTTCCTGGATGACTCCGCGGCGGCGATGCGGGACCTGGAGCAGCGCGGCGTCGACTTCGTGGTGCAGATGGGCGACCTGACGGAGTTCGGCAGCACGCAGGAGTACGAGTGGGGCGTCGAGCTGCTGTCCCGCTTGAAGGTCCCGTTCTTCGTGGTCATGGGCAACCATGACGCGCTGGGCATGGGGCAGAAGCTCTACCGGCGCACCTTCGGACCGGAGTCCTTCTCCTTCACGTATTCGGGCACCCGCTTCGTCTTCTTCGACTCCAACTCCCGCGAGTACGACTTCCCGGGCGACATCCCGGACCTGCAGTGGCTGAAGACGGCGCTCGCGCCGGAGCCCGCGGTGCACAACACCTTCACCTTCTCCCACGTGCCTCCAGGGAACGGGGACTTTGACGATGCGCTCGTCGAGCCCCTGGTGAAGCTCCAGCAGAGGCAGGGCGTCGCCATCTCGTTCCACGGCCACGTCCACCAGTACCACGACGTCCAGGCGCACGGTGTCCGGTACGTCACCACCGATTCGATGAAGGGCCGGAGCTACCTCTGGGTGGACGTCGATGGCGCCTCGGTGCAGGTGCGGAGGGCCACCTTCTGATGGCCGCGCCCGAGAGTCTCCAAGCCGCGCTGCTGGCGGCGCTGCTGTTGGCGGCGCGGGAGGCTCGGGCGGAGCCGGCGCACAACGCGTCACCCTGGTACGTGCCCGACCATGCGGCGATGCAGCTCGCGGGCTCCATCGGCTTTCTCTCCGTGGGGCCGGGCTGGAGCTTTCGCGACGACACCGTGGAGACCGCGCTGCTGGTGGGCTGGGCGCCGCCCGCGTTGGCGGGGGAGGACTTCTTCACCTTCACGCTGAAGGGACAGTGGCGGCCCTTCCGGCTCGACGCGGCGGGGTGGTCCGTCCGCCCGCTCATGGTGGGCGCGATGCTCAGCTACACGGTGGGCGACGACTACTTCGCGGGCCTGCCCAGCCGTTACGACCGGGGCTACTACTGGTTCCGCACCGCCCTCCGCCCCGCGCTGCTGCTGGGGGCCAGCGCGGGGCGCCCGGTGGAGGCGCTGAACCTGCGGCTCGTGGAGGGGTACTTCGAGCTCGTCGCCACCGACTACCGGCTGGTGCAGTTCGTCCGCAATCCCGCCACGGTGAATATCGAACTCTTCACGCTCGCTCTGGGCGTGAAGCTCCGGTTCTGAAGCGGCGCGTGCGAGCGCCGCCCCAGGGCCTGCGACGAGGTGTCGTCAGGGCATGTCCGTGGCCGTGGCGGCATCGGGGAGCGTCGTCTCCGACGTCCCTCTCAGCCGGCGAAGGATGCGCGGGGCTTCGGCCGCGAGGCGCTCCTTGCCATCGGCCAGGGGCCGGTCGCGCAGGTCGGTGATGACGGTGCCGGGCCGCCCCGCGCCGAAGTGGACCTTCAGCTCCTGGCTGATGAGCGCGTAGCGCGCCTCCCAGCCCACGGTGGTGAGGAGGTAGCGCCGCGGGTCCGGTCTCGTCATGGGGGTGCCGTCACCCAGCATCGCCGGGCTGTGCGTGTCTCCCAGCAGGTCGAAGAGCGTGGACACCACGTCGATGTGTCCGGTGACGGCGTCGACCTGGCCCACGGGAAGCTGCTCGTCGAACACGAGCATGGGCACGTGGAGCTGGGAGGCCGTCACGTCGCTGGCGTGGCCCACGCGGCCGTGCTCGCGGAACTCCTCGCCATGGTCGCCGGTGAAGAGAATCAGCGGACGCGTGCCGCGCAGGCTTTCGATGCGCGTCAGCAGCGCTTCGACCTTGGTGTCCACCTCGTAGGCCGCGTTCCACGCGCGGGCCTTGAGATGCTCGGGGGGCACGCGCGCCGTGGAGAGCCCGCCCTTGCCATTCCACGCGGGGGAGAAGACCGCGGAGCGCGGCGGGTAGTCGTAGTCGAAGTGCGTGCCGGCGAAGAACACGAACAGGAACAATGGCGTGTCATGGGGCGTGGCCTCCACGGCCGCCAGCGCGTCGCGGACCATGGCCTCGTCCCGCACGTGGCTGCGGCCCTTGTAGTCCGTGCGCAGGCCTCCCTTCACGTCGCGGAAGACGGTGTCCTTGAGGCCCATCCAGTCAACGGAGGACGCGGCGAAGAAGGACTGCTGGTAGCCGTTCTGGGCCAGCGCGGGGAAGAGGAGGGGCGTGCGGCCCGCGCCCACCACGGCGTTGCGGCGCTGGGCCTCCAGCCCGAAGAACATGCTGAACAGCGAGTAGTCCGTGGAGCTGGCCGCGCTGTGGTGATGCAGGAAGCGCGTGCCGCTTTGCGCCCTGCGCCACATGTTCGGCATGACGTCGGCGGTGAAGAAGTCGTCACGCAGGCTCTCCACCAGGACGACGACGATGTCGGGACGGCGGGTGAAGTGCACCGACGCCGGGTCGATGCTCGCCGCGGGCACGCCCGCCTCGGGGCTCACACCCAGGCGCAGGCCGGACGCGGGCGCCTTGCCGGTGACGCGCGTGAGGAACGTGTTCATCCGCACCGGTGCCTGGAGGGGCAGGGTGGTGGTGGCGTGCTGAACGGCGCCGCCATGGGCGAAGACGAGGGACGCGCTGACCAGCCGCTCCGCGGTGCAAAGGGCCGCCATCAGCACCACCGTGCGCGCCACCCGGCGAGGACCAAAGCCCCGGCGCAGGAACCAGATGCCCGCCGCCGTGTCCAGCGTGAGGGTGGCCACCATCGCCGCGGCCAACAGCGCCATCTCCGAAGAAGACAGCCCCGTCTCCGCCAGGGCGTGCGGCTGGAGCGCCACCGCCAGCACCAGGCCGTTGATGTGGAAGCCCAGCGAGTTGAGCACCAGCGCGTCCAGCCCGAGCAGCACGCCGCCCACCGCCGTCAGCAACGGGAGCGCGAAGCGGTAGCGGTGCCCGAGCAGGAACGCCAGGGGCAGGGTTCCAACGAAGGCGACCAGCCCCAGGAACAGCGCCTGGGCGAAGCTCCCCGCGAGCAGGAGGGGGCGCAGCCCCGGCGCCAGCCGCTCCACGGCCACCCGCAGCGCGCCGCCGAAGTACATCAAGGCGACGAGCCCGTGGAGCACGCACCAGGTCAGCGCGGTGCTCAGGTAGGGCCGCGCTGCTTCGAATCGCTGAAGAGAGCTGGCGACCGCGGTGGCCGCCGCGTCAGACATCCGTGACATTGGGCGGTGCAGATATTCCGGATGACAGAACTTCGCAAGCCTCAATGAAGTTCGGCGGCGCGTCCCGCTGAAGACGGCGTGCGAGGATGCGGCGCATGCCTCCGCGCAAGCTCGTCCGGCACCTGGTCTGGTTGGAGTCCTTCGCCGCCGCCGTGGAGTCGGGCAGCATCGAGGCCGCCGCCGAGCACCTGGGCGTGGCGCGCTCGGTGGTGAGCGAGCACGTCCGCGCGCTGGAGCTGGCGCTGGCGGATGGCGCACCGTTGTTGGAGCGCGGGCCCGGACGTCGCCTGCAGCTCACCGCTCGGGGCGAGCGGCTCTTCGCGGGCACCCAGACGCCGCTGCATCAACTGGACATGAAGCGGCTGCGCGACCTGGCCAGCGCCGAGCCCGTGGTGCGCCTGGGCCTCAACCCGACGCTGTCCTTGTCCCTGGTGGGCGACGTGGCGCGGGACGCCGCCGCCGCGGACCTCAAGCTGGTGCTCAGCTTCGGAGGGCCCCATGAGCTGACGCGCCAGGTGCAGACGCGGCAGCTCGACCTGGCGCTCGACTTCACGCCCCTGCCCACCCATGAAGGCGTGGAGTCGGAGTCGCTGCTGCGCATGCCCTTCGTGGTGCTCGCCGGGCCGGACAACGCGCTCACGCGGCAGGCCGCGGCCCGCAAGTCGCTGCGCGTGAAGGACCTGGAGGGGCAGCGCTTCGTGGACTGGCTGCGCGATGACCCCTACGGCGGCGCCAACAGCGCCCGCTTCGCCGCCCACGGCGTGGCGGTGGAGGAAGTGGGGCGCGCGGAGAGCTTCCTCCTCCTCTACGAGCTGCTGCGCGCGTTCCGCGCCTGCGCCATCACTCCGGACCTGCGCCCCATGCACCCGTTCCCGCCAGACCTCCACGCCTGGCCCCTCTTGGAAGAGGAGCCCCAGGCCGTGGAGGTGGTCGCCTTGTGGCCCTCCGGCGCGCTCAGCCCCGGCGCCCGTCTGGTGCTGGACGGACTTCGCCGCCCGTCAGGTTAGTTCGACGCTAAAACGACGAAGGTGTCGATTTATGTCGGATTTCCGTTCGGCCGAAGAAGGGATATCTTCAAAGACTAGAAGATTCTGCCTGGGGTGAACGATGACGACTTCCACGGAACGGACGATTGCTCGCCTGCCTGCGCATCTGCGTCGCTACGTGGTGAGCCAGGACTACGCGGCGTATACGTCGCGGGACCAGGCCGTCTGGCGGAACATCCTGGGCTCCCTGAGGGGCCACCTGGCGGACAAGGCGCACCCCGTCTACCTGGAGGGCTTGGAGGCCACGGGCATCGGCTCGGAGTGCATCCCCAGCCTGGACGAGATGAACGAGAAGCTCGCGGGCCTGGGGTGGGCCTGCGTGGGGGTGCGTGGCTTCATTCCGCCCGCCGTCTTCACGGAGCTCCAGGCGATGGGCGTCCTGGCGATTGCCGCGGACATCCGCACCCACGAGCACATCGAGTACACGCCGGCGCCGGACATCGTCCATGAGAGCGCCGGGCACGCGCCCATCATCGCCAACCGCCGCTACGCGGAGTACCTCAAGGCGTGCGGGCTGGTGGGGTTCAAGGCCATTGCCAGCGTGGAGGACCAGGCCGTCTTCGAGGCCATCCGGAACCTGTCGGTGGTGAAGGAGGACCCGGAGGCCAGCGAGGAGGAAGTGGCGCACGCGCAGGCCCGGCTGGAGGCGGCCAGCGCGAGCCGCCGCTACGTCAGCGAGAGCACCCGGGCCAGCCGCCTCTACTGGTGGACGGCGGAGTACGGCCTCATCGGGAGCGTGGCGTCGCCGCGCATCTACGGCGCGGGGCTGCTGTCCAGCATCGGCGAGGCGCAGCACTGCCTGACGCCGGCGGTGACGAAGCTGCCGCTGAGCGTGGCCTGCGCGGACATGGACTACGACATCACCCGCATGCAGCCGCAGCTCTTCGTGGCGCGGGACTTCGAGCACCTGTTCGAGGTGCTGGCGGAGTTCGAGTCCACGCTGTCGTGGAAGCGGGGCGGCGACTTCGGCCTGACGGAGGCGCTGCGCGCGAGGACCGTCAACCACCTGGTGCTGGCGGATGGCCGCGAGGTGACGGGCCGGGTGCTGGAGCTGCTGGCCGCGCCGCGCGCGGTGGCGCCGGGCCTGGGCACCGCGCTCGTCTGCATGGAGGGGCCCATCATGGCCTCTCGTGGCGGACGCTCCCTGGACGACAAGCCGTGGAGCGGGCCGGCGCTGGTGGCGTTCGGCGAGGGGAAGCTGCCGGAGCGCGGGCCCTTCAAGCTGTCGCTGGAGAGCGGGCTGGAGCTGGAGGGCTTCGCCACGGACGGCGGTCAGGTGCTCGCGCTGCGCGGCCGGCTGGCGGGGCGCGAGCTGGCGCTGCCCGCGGTGGCGAAGCTCTTCGTCAGCACGCACCTGCCCTCGGTGGCGGGTGGGCCTGCGGACCCGGAGACGTGGGATTGCTGGTACGGCGAGCTGAGCGCCTTCGCGGAAGGCGACGGTGAGGAGAAGGCCCGCACGCGCAAGTCCCTGGCGCTGCACCCGGCGCTGGCCGCGCTCTACCGCGAGGTCCGGAAGATGCGGGAGACGCACGCCGTGAGGCCGGAGCGGCTGAGCCAGATTGCCGCGGCCGCCACGGACTTCCCGGACGACTGGCTGCTGCGCGCCGAGGTGGAGGAGCTGCGCCGCCGCGTCTGAGTCAGCGCCCCCAGTCCTTCTCCTCCAGGCTCGCCCGGAGGACCCAGCGGAGGTGTTCGTCGAAGTCGAAGGTGCAGCCCGAGACATCGGGCGCTCCGTCCAGCAGCCACGTCGACAGGTCGAAGTCGTCGTGGCGCGCCGGGAAGATGAGCGGCCCGGTGTCACGGCGCATCCCCGTGTCGAAGTAGTAGTAGTCGCTCACGTTCGACCAGGCGATGTACTGGAAGGGGATGAGCCGGCCGCGGAGCTTCCGCTCGAGGAGCGCGGCCTCCAGCTCGTCCTCGTTGTCGCCGAAGGCGCCCTCCTCGACGTACGCCTTGGACCACTGGAGCGTCTCCAGCACCTCGGTGGGGCTCAACATCCGGGCGCGCTCCTGTCCCCGCCAATCCACCGCGGAGAACAGGCCGTGCCGGGAGATGAAGTCGAGGTAGGCCTGGGGAAGCAGCGCGCCCAGCGACGACTCCAGCATGTGGAGGTCCTGGGAGGGCACCGGCGTGAGCGACACGGATTTGAGCGGGAGCTCCCGCTCGTGCTTCAGGCGCTCCTGGAGCGCGAGGATGGAGTCAATGGCGCGGGACATTCGCGCGCCATCCTACGCACACCCGAAGGTGCACCGTTCCCCGGAAACACCACGGGCCCGGCCACGCGGACTACTTCTCCTTGCCGGCGATCTTCCGCAGGGCCTTCTGGTCCCTCACGCAGAGGATGCGGCCGACGTTGCCGAGCACGCCCTCGCGCTTCATCTCGTTGATGAGCGTGGACACGAAGGAGCGGGAGGCGCCCACGAGGTCCGCGAGGTCCTGCTGGGTGATGCCGCGCAGGTCCGTCTCGCCGCCATGCGGGCAGCGCTCGCCGTGCGCTTCCACCAGGGTGAGCAGGGTGTCCGCCAGGCGGGCCGGGACCTCCTTGAACGTCAGGCCCAGCACGCGCTTGCGCAGGGCGCGCACGCGCTCGGCGTAGGCGCGGACCACGTCCACCGCCAGGGCCGGGCGGGCCTCCAGCTGGGCGCGGAAGTCGCGGCCCTCGATGCTCCAGACCTCGGCCTCACCGGCGGCGATGGCCATCTCTTCAATCGGCGTGCCCTCGGGGCGGAACAGCTCGCCGAAGAGGTCACCCGGGCGGAGGATGGACACCACGGAGCGGGTGCTGTTCTTTCCGATGCGCATCAGGCGCACGCGGCCGGACTTCAGCAGGTAGACGCGGTCGGTGTTGTCACCGGGGCGGTAGATGGTCGAGTTGTGCGGGAAGGACTCGACCTTGAAGTACCCTTTGAAGTCGATGGCCTCCTGGCCGGGCACCAGCTTGTTGGCGGTGACCATCATCCCGGAGCTGGTCGTCTGCAGCGGCGCCACGACGTTGGAACCGATGGGGCCGAGGGGGCGGTTGAATCCGTGCATGGCATTACTCCTGGGAAGGAAGGGTGGGGAAGTCGGGCCGTCTGCTTCAGCGGCGAACGGGACTTCCCTTCTCCAAGGTTCGTGCCAGTGGGAATTGAAATGCCGCCGGGACAACACCTCCTGAAATGCCGGGTACTTAGCGCTACAGGCCCGCACCAACCCCCGTTCTGTGTCCAAAACCTGAAACAGAACGTTCAAACAGTCTGATCAATTTGAACGAAACGTTCAATTCGAGGGCGTGAGTGTCGGAGCAGCGACACTGTCCAGGAGTGCTCAGGACGCATCCTTCACGGGGAAGGTGTGCACTTGAGGGCTCTGGCCCTGTGAGAGACCGTACTTCTGGAGCTTGCGCTCCAGGGTGGGGCGGCTGATTCCAAGGATCTGGCAGGTGCGACCCTTGTGCCCCTTGGTGACGGTCATCGCACGGGCGATGAGCTGGCGCTCGGCCTCTTCCAAAGTGGGAATCAGGCTGGCGTCGTCCTCGGCGGGCGCGGCGAACATGGCCCCGGCGGTGTGGGCGGAGGCCGCGCGGCCCGGCTCCGGCGAGGGGAGGGGGGACTCCAGGGCGGGCAGGTCGTCACCGCGCAGGACGTCACCGGGGGCCAGCACCACGGCGCGAATGAGCACGTTCTCCAGCTCGCGCACGTTGCCGCGCCAGGGCAGGCGGGTGAGGCGCTCCATGACCTCGCCGGGAACGCGGGTGACGCGCTTGTGGACCTTCTCGTTGATGCGCTCGAGCAGGTGCTTCACCAGCGGGGGGATGTCCTCGCGCCGCTCGCGCAGCGGCGGAATCTGGAGGGTGATGACCTTGAGGCGCTGGTAGAGGTCCTCGCGGAAGCGGCCGGCCTCCACTTCCTCCACCAGGGCCCGGTGGGTGGCGGCGATGACGCGGGCGCGCAGCTTGATGCGCTTGACGCCGCCCACGCGCTCGAACTCGCGCTCCTGGAGCACGCGCAGCAGCTTGGCCTGGAGCATCAGCGACATGTCGCCAATCTCGTCCAGGAACACCGTGCCGTCCTCTGCCACCTCGAACTTGCCCGGCTTGCCCGCCGTCGCGCCGGTGAAGGCGCCCTTCTCGTGGCCGAAGAGCTCGCTCTCCAGCAGCGTGTCGACGATGGCGGAGCAGTTGATGCCGATGAAGGGCCGCGGCTCGTCGTAGGAGTAGTTGTGGATGACGCGGGCGATGAGCTCCTTGCCGGTGCCGCTCTCTCCCGTAATCAGCACGGTGGCGTGGCTGCCGGTGACTTTTCCAATCTCCTTCACCAGCTGCTGCATCAGCGGGCTGGTGCCCACGATGTCGCCCAGGCGGGCGGCGGCGTTCTCCCGGTGGACCTCGTCCGCGCGGCGCGACAGCTGGCGGTACTCCAGCGCGCGCTCCACCACCAAATCCAGGGCGGCCGGGTCCGGGAAGGGCTTGTGGATGTAGTCGAAGGCCCCGGCCTTCATGGCCCGGATGGTGGTCTCCATGTCGTGGTACGCGGTGACCAGGATGATGCGCGCGTCCCCGCACAGGCCCTTCATCTCCTCGATGATTTCCAGGCCCGTGCGGTCCGGGAGCATCATGTCGAGGATGACCACGCTGGGCATGGCCTCCTGGGCGGCGCGCAGCCCGGCCGCCGCGCTGGTGGCGGTGGACACCTGATAGCGCGGCTGGCCGTCGTGCTCTATCTCCTCGAAGTGCATCTTCAGCGTTTCGAGGAGCGAGACGTCGTCGTCGACGATGAGAAGGGTCTCCATGGCGCTCTCAGGTGGCGAACGTCAGCGTCAGCACCACGCCCGGCTCGGCGCTGCCCCGGGCGGCCACGTCTCCCCCCACGCCCATCATCACCCGGCGCAGGGCGGCCAGGGACAGGCCGGCGCCCCGGGCCAGCCGGGAGCCGAAGGGCTCGAAGAGGGAGCCGTTCTCCTCCGGGGGCAGGGCGGCGGCGGGGTCGTGGAGCACCATCTTCACCTGGTGGGGACCGCTCCGGCGCAGGGCCACCTCCACCGGGCTGCCCTCCGCCTGGCCCATGGCGACGTTGAGCAGCACCTGGGCCAGCACGGGCCGCAGCCGCGTCGGGTCCACCCGGACGCGGGGCAGGTCGGGCTCCTCGTCCACCCGGACCTCCACGCGCCGCTCGGCCAGCTCGGGGCCACCATCTCCGTGGCCTCCTGCACCACCCCCCGCAGCGGGTGGGCGTCCAGCTTCGGGCTGGTGTCGCGGCCGTATTCGGACAGGAGCCAGAGCATGCGCTCCATGGTGCGAATCTCCCGGTTGGCGATGGTGAGCCGCCGCTTGTCCCTTTCATTGAGGCCGGTGTTCCGGGCCAGCGTCTGCACCGCCATCTTCACCGAGGAGAGGGGGTTGCGAATCTCGTGGCTGAGCGAGGAGGACAGCCGTGAAATCTGCACCGGGGGGGCGCCGTCCAGCACGGCGTTGAGGTCCAGCACGGTGGCGCTGGCCTCGCCGCCGTCCAGTCCCAGGGACAGCCGGAGGGGGGACGCGTCCTCGCCGCCGAGGTGGGCGGAGACGAACTCCACCGCGCGGCGGTCCTCGCGGGCGCGGGCGTCCAGCTCACGGGCGCGCCTGGGCGACACGCCGAGGACCTCATGGAGCGGCTGCTCCAACAGGGCCCCCACGGGGCGGCGCAGGATGCTGGAGAGGTCGCCTTCGGCGCGTGTCACCCGCAGGCTCGGAGTCCAGGCGAGCATCGCGGCTTGCAGGAGATGGGTGTTCATTTGATGGGCCTGAAACATACCGACTAAGGTTCCGCGCTGTCCCCATGTCATCTACGGCGCGTTTTCCTAAGAACCTTGTGGCCTGCCTCCTCTTCATGTCCGGGGGCACTGCGCTCGTCTACGAACTCGTCTGGTCCAAGTACCTCGGGAATGTCCTGGGGAACAGCGGCCAGGCGCATGCCGTGGTGCTCGCCACGTTCATGGGCGGGCAGGCGCTGGGGGCATTTGTCTTCGGGCGGACAGCCGACCGGGCCAGGAACCCCCTGGCCCTGTACGGCCTGCTGGAGCTGGGCGTGGGGTTGTACGCGCTCGCCTTCCCGTATGTGCTCGACGTGCTGGGGGCGCTGTGGCTGAGCGTGGCCCCGTCCGTGCCGGAGGGCTGGCGGCTGGGGCCCCGGCTGGTGGTCTCCGCCACGTCGCTGCTGATTCCCACGCTGCTGATGGGCGGCACGCTGCCGGCCCTGGTGCGGCACTTCGCCTCCAGCCTGTCGGGGGTGCGCTACGAGCTGGCGCGGCTGTACGCCGTCAACAGCCTGGGCGCGGCGGTGGGCGTGTTCATCGCCGGGACGAAGCTGGTGCCCGCCATCGGCCTGTCCTCGTCGGCGGGGCTGGCCGCGGGGCTCAACATCCTGCTGGCGCTGGCCGCGTTGGCGCTGGCCCGGCGCTTCCCACCCGCGCTGATGCCGGGACAGACGCCTCCTCCGGAAGCGGGCGAGGCGGAGGTGTCCTATCCGCGCGTGGCGGTGCGGGCGGCGCTCATCGGCGTGCTGCTGTCGGGCTTCACCTCCATGCTGTACCAGGTGACGTGGATCCGCCTGCTGTCCATCGTCCTGGGCGCGTCCACCTACGCCTTCACGCTCATCCTCACCGCGTTCATCATGGGCATCGGCCTGGGCAGCTTCTGGCTGATGACGCGCAAGGGACAGGTGGACTCGCTGCGCCTGTTCGGCCGGCTCCAGGTCGCGCTGGTGGCCAGCATCTGCGTGGCGCTGCCGCTCTACGTCCGGCTGCCGCACCTGTTCCGCAAGGCGCAGTGGATGATGACGCGCTCGCTGGACACCTGGCCGCTGTTCCAGGTGCTGACCTTCAGCTTCTGCTGCCTGGTGCTGCTGGTGCCCACCTTCTTCATGGGCGCGGCCTTCCCGGCGGCGGCGCGCGTGGCCACGGCCAAGGTGTCCGAGGTGGGGCGCCAGTTGGGCGGCGTCTACCTGTGGAACACGGTGGGCACGATTACCGGTTCGGCGCTGGGCGTGCTGGTGCTGATGCCGTGGTGGGGCATGGAGGGCAACTTCATCGCGGGCGTGGCGGCCAACCTGGTTGGCGCGGGGCTGGCCTTCCACGCGGCTCCGGGCCGTCCCGCGCAGCCGGCGCGCGCCTTGTGGCCGGTGGCCGCCACGGCGGTGCTGGCGCTGGTGGTGCTGGGCGGGATGAGCGGCTGGGCGGTGCGGCTGTCGGGCATCGCCTCCATCCGCTCCCATGAGAAGCCGCCGGAGAGCTACGCGAAGCTGGTGGCGGACACGGAGGCCATCATCCGCCCCATCTTCTACCAGGACGACACCTTCGCCACGGTGATGGTGGCGGACGCGCCCGTGGAGAACCTGCGGTTCATGAAGCTCAACGGGAAGATTGATGCGTCCAACGGCGGGGACGCGGAGACGCAGGTCGTGGCCGGCCACCTGGGCGCGCTCCTGCATCCACGCGAGCCGAAGACGGTGCTGCTGGTGGGCGCTGGCGCGGCCATCACCGCGGGCAGCGTGCTGGCGCACCCCGTGGAGCACCTGGACATGGTGGAGATTGCCCCGGCCGTCATCGACGCGGCGCGCCTGTTCAAGGCGGACAACCGCAACGCGGTGGACGACCCTCGCACGCACGTGCACGTGGACGACGCCAAGACGTTCATGGCGCTGTCTCCGCGCAAGTACGACCTGGTGGTGAGCGTGCCCTCCAACCCGTGGGTGGCGGGCGTGTCCGGCCTCTTCACGCGGGACTTCTTCCAGACGGTGGACCGGCACCTGGCGGACGACGGCGTGCTGGTGCAGTGGATTCACACCTACGAGAGCAACGAGGACCTCATCAAGCTGGTGGTCCGCACCCTGCGCGGCACCTTCCCGCACGCCACCACCTGGCTGGGGCCGCATGACCTGGTGATGGTGGCCAGCCGCAAGCCCCTGGCCTTCGACGCGGCGCGCCTGGCCGAGCGCATGGGGCATCCGGAGGTGCGCAAGGACCTGGCCCGCGTGGGCATCAACGACGTGTTCGCGCTGCTGTCCAAGCAGGTGCACAGCGAGGCCGGCCAGCTCGAGTTCGCCGGTGAGGGTCCCATCAACACGGATGACCACAACCTGCTGGAGTACGCGTCGCCCATCGCCTTCTTCGTGTCGAACCTGGACGTGCGGGTGCGGGACGAGCGGCGCGCGCCGGAAGGGGCGGACCGCCTCTTCCTGCACGACTACGTCCAGCAGCACCCCCCCACCGCGGAGCAGGCCGCCGGGCTGTACCGGAACATCGAGCGCTACCACGCGCCCAATGACCCCATGGTGCGCGGCGCGGCCGCCCAGTGGCGGCGGCTGGCCCCCGACAGCCCCGAGTCCGCCCTGGCCCTGGGCAAGGCGGCGCTGGCCCAGCAGGACGTGACGCTGGCCGCCTCGCTCCTGGAGCCCGAGGTGGCGCGGGGTGGCCGCGAGCCCGCGCTGGTGACGGCGTACCTGCGGCTCGTCACGGCGCGGACCTGGGCCTCGCGTACGATGTGGACGCCTGTCGGTGCCCTGCACGACACCGTGGCCCTGGGGCGCGAGGTCGCGGCCCGGCACCCGGACGACGAGCACCTGGCCCGGGCGCTGCGCTCGCTGTGCGAGGCGCTGCCCCGTTCGAGCTGCGAAGGGACCGCCCAGGCGCCCGTCGCCGCCCCTGGGGGCCCCTGAAATGGGGGCCGTGGATCAGTAAATCGGGCCAATTGCCCGGAATCACTGAGAATTCCTGGCATCCTCCCGATGACGGATGGAGGTGCAGGTGGGATCTACCCTAGGGTACGAATCAACCAAGCAGCAGGGTGTCTTTTCCACCACTGCAATCCCCGGAGAGTTCCATGAAGGCGATCTCGAAGAAGCAGCAGCTCCGCAAGGCTCGTGGCCAGGGCATGACCGAGTACATCATCATCGTCGCCCTCATCGCGATCGCCGCCATCGGCGTGGTGACCCTGTTCGGCGACAACATCCGCAAGCTGTTCGGCGCCTCCGCCGACGCGCTGGCCGGTAACGCCGCCGTCGAGTCCGAGGCGACCGAGCGTCAGCGCAACCTCGAGAAGAAGACCATCAAGACGTTCGGCCAGAACAACGCGTACTGAGCCGTGTCCTTCCGGGGGGAGCCAAACCTGCCTCGTGCGGGTGGCTCCTCTCGGGCGGCCGAGGTCGAGGGCTGAGTCTTCAGCCCGGTGCCCGGCCGGAAGTGGCAGCACCCCCGCCCAGGGGGTTGACCCTCACGCGACGTGAGGCCCTACACCTCCTCATCACGAGGTGGAGATGGCCCTGACGGTGAGCCAGGTCGCCCGGCTGGCGAAAATCAGCATCCGCGCGTTGCACCACTACGACGAGCTGGGCCTGTTGTGTCCTTCGGACCGCAGCGAGGCCGGCTACCGGCTCTATTCGCGGGCGGACCTCCAGAAGCTCCAGCAGGTGCTCTTCTTCAAGGAGCTGGGCTTCCCGCTGGAGGACATCCGCCGCATCCTGGGCGACCCCACCTTCGACCTGCGCACCGCGCTGCGGATGCAGCGGCGGCTCCTGACGGAGCGGGCCGCCCGTCTGGACGCGCTGGTGCATGCCGTGGACTCAGCGCTGGACGCGCTGGAGAAGGGGACGCACGTGGACAAGGACGCGATGTTCGAGGCCTTCGGCGACTTCGACCCCTCGAAGTACGAGGAGGAGGCGAAGCAGCGCTGGGGGAACACGGAGGCCTACAAGGAGTCCGCCCGGAGGACGGCGCGCTACAAGAAGGAGGACTGGAAGCGCATCAAGGAGGAGGGGGACGCCCTCTTCCAGTCGCTGGCGGACCTGCTCGCGGCGGGCACCAGCGCCGCGTCAGCCGCGGCCATGGACCTGGCCGAGGCGCACCGGCGCTACCTGGGTACGTGGTTCTACGCGTGCCCGCCCGCCATGCACCGAGGCCTGGGGGAGCTGTACGTGGCGGACACGCGCTTCATGGAGAACATCGACAAGGTGCGCCCTGGCCTGTCGCTGTTCCTGCGGGACGCCTTCGCGGCGAACGCGGAGCGGCAGGCGGCCGCCGCTGCTCCCCGCGGCTAGCTGAAGCCCAGCCGCTTCAACATCACCGCGCGGATGGAGGGAATCCGGAAGCGATAGATGAGGGCGTCCGCGAAGTAGTGCGCCAGCACGCACGCGAAGCCCAGGGACGTCATGACGCGCAGCAGGGGGTGCGTCTCCGCCATGCCCATGTTGCTGCCCAGCGCGCCGCGCACCACGCCTTGCTGGAGCAGGCCGTGCACCGCGCCTAGCGCCAGCAGGGGCAGCATGGACGCAATCATCGCCGGGACGATGAACTTCCGCGGCAGCCGGGGCGCGTCACCCTCGCGCGGCTCCAGCATCCGCGCGGTGAGCATGTAGTACTCCAGGCCGTGCATGCCGGGCAGCATGACGTAGCCCCAGGTGGGCGCCACCAGCACCAGCCCGGTCGCCGTCGCCATGGCCAGGAGGTAGAGCACCTTGGGCCCGCTGACGGCCTCCGCGCGCAGCACGGCGCGGAACAGCAGCATGAAGTAGCCCAGCCACACCGCCAGCAGCACCCCCAGCGCCCCGTGCGGCAGCACGTGGCCCTGGCCCACGTCCAGGTACGCCGGCGCGTCGGGACCGGGGGCCTCCGGCACGAAGAAGATGCGCACCAGCAGCAGCGTGAGCAGCAGCGGGACGTACATCTGCTGCAGCTTGCGCTCCAGCGCCGACGCGCCGGGCAGGCCCGCCTTGCTCGCGCGCAGCCCGTGGAGGGACCAGATGCCCCGGTGCTGGGACAGGGTGTGGTGCGTGCCGAAGACGTTGAAAATCACCGCCACGCCATACGTGTGCGCCGTGCGCTCCGCGTAGAAGGTGAAGAAGAGCACCGTGCCCACCGCGAGCATGGCCAGCGAGCCCGCCAGCACCTGCCGGGGCTGGCCCGGAGCGGACGTCAGCACGTCCCGGTGCACCGCGAAGAGCAGGAACGTGAGGATGACGTGGGTGGCGTTGCCGAGCAGGTTCTGCGCCGTCCAGGCTGAGAGGCGGTGCGCGCCTTCCGCGGCGCCCGGGGCCAGCCAGACGTTGGCTGCCGCCGTGCACAGGGCCAGGGCCAGGGGCAGGGCGACGATGAGGGCATCCGCCCGCGGCGAGAAGAGCCACAAGCCTCGGAAGGCCAGCGCCCCTCGCTGCGAGGGAGCCGTCACGGGGGACGGGGAGTTCACGGCGGGGCTCAGCGGCGTCATACCGTACGGACCCTAACATGCTCGCTGGCCTGGCCGCCGCGCCGCTCGCGCCGCGCCGGGCCCGTGGTAGAACAGGGCTTTCATGGAAGGCCGCCTGCTTCTGAAAAACTGTGCCGTGTTCAGGGCGGACGGACGCGTCCGCCATGGCATGGCCGTGGTGGTGGAAGGCAACACCATCCGCCGCGTAGCTCCGGACGCCCAGGTGCCCGTGCTGCCCGGGGACTGGGAGGTCGCCTGTCACGGCCGGCTGGTGGCGCCGGGCCTGGTGGACTGCCACACGCACCTCGTCAACGGCCAGCTGCTGCCGCCCACGGGGCACTTCCTGATGCTGCCGCCCCGCGAGCGCCTGGACCGGCTCCGGAGCGTGGCGCGCCTCCTCACGAACGAGGACGTGGAGGCCCTCACCCGCTACGCGGCGGCCCGGGCCCTGCGCCATGGCGTCACCCTGGCGGTGGAGCACCTGTCCTGCCAGGACGTGGCCGGCGGGCTCGCCGCCCAGGCTCGCGCCGCGGAGGCGGTGGGCTTGCGGCTGGTGACGAGCCACTCCACCCACGGGCTGGACGGCGCGGCGCAGGCGCAGACGTGGCTGGACGCCAACGCGGACTTCACGCGCGCGCAGCGGGACCACCCGCTGGTCCGGGGCGCGCTCGGCTTCCATGCGTCATTCACGTGTGATGACGCGCTGCTGCGCCGCATCGCGGAGCTGAGCCGGGTGCTGGACGCGCCCACCGTCTTCCACCTCGCGGAGAGCGAGGACGACCTCTCCTCCACCTATTCGCAGCACGGCAAGCGCGTGGTTCCGCGGCTGGATGCGCTGGGGCTGCTCGGGCCGCGGGCCATCGCGGGTTATGCGCGCGTGCTGGACAGCGCGGAGGCGGAGCTGCTGGAGCAGAGCGGGGCCTTCGTGGCGCTGGCGGCCCGGGGCGTGCGCACGCTGGAGCGGGGCGCGGACCCCATGGACGCGGTGCTGTCGCGGGTCCACCTGCTGGGGCTCGGCACGGGGGGCCACGGCAGCCTCCAGGACGAGCTGCTCGCCGCGCTGGTGGGCGTGCTGCGCATCTCCCGTTCGGGGCGGATGCCGGACGTGGATGGCGCGGTGGCGCACCTGCTGGTCAACGGCCCGGCGGAGCTGTGCACGCGGCTGTTCGGCCTGCCCTCCGGGAATGTGGAGGAGGGGTGCATCGCGGACCTCGTCGTCTATGACGTCGTGCCCACCGCGGACCCGGAGACGGGCTATTCGCCCTATCTGATAGGGCAGCTGGCGCATTCACCGGTGGGGTGGACCATCGTCAATGGCCGGGTCTGCGTGCGGGAGGGCCAGGTGCTGGGGTTTGACTACGTGGCGCTTTCCCGCGCGGCGACCCAGGCGCTGGAGCGTGTCTGGACGCGCGCGCGTCTGGGCAGTTGAGCGGCGGCATGAGCGCATTGCCTTCTTCCCTGGTGGAGACGCTGCGCGCCTCGCGCGGCCGGCGTGGGCCGCTGCTGGGCGACGCGCGGACCACGGCCTGGCGCGTGGTGAACGCCGAAGCGGACGGCGTGCCGGAGGTGACGGCGGACGTGTTGGGTGACGTGTACGTCATCAGCCTCTATCGGGACTTCACGCCGGCGGAGGAGGAGACGCTGCTCGACGCGGCCGTGGCCGCCTGGGCGCCTCGGAGCCTCTACCTCAAGCGTCGTCCCCGGGAGGCGCGGGTCCTGGCCAACGTGGCGAAGGAGTCGCTCGCGCCCGAGGCCCCCGCCCGGGGCGCGGCGGTGGAGTCCTTCACCGCGCTCGAAAACGGACTGAAGTTCCTCATCCGTCCGGCGCAGGGGCTGTCGGTGGGGCTGTACCTGGACATGCGGGACACGCGGGCGTGGCTGCTGTCGCAGGCGCGGGGCCTCACCGTGCTCAACCTCTTCTCATACACCTGTGCCTTTGGCGTCGTGGCCATGGCGGGCGGCGCGAAGCGGGCGCTCAACCTGGATGCGAGCCGGCGCGTGCTGGAGTGGGGCGAGGAGAACGCGCGCCTCAATGGCCAGACGGTGGACCGGTACGACTACGTGGCCGGCGACGTGTTCGACTGGCTGAAGCGCCTGGCGAAGAAGGGGGAGTCCTTCGACATCGTCATCTCGGATCCGCCGTCGTTCTCCACGACGCGCAGCGGCCGGTTCTCCGCGGCGCGGGACTACGCTCGGCTGGCCGAGGCCGCCGCGCGCGTGGTGAGTCCGGGCGGGCAGTTGGTGGCGTGCTGCAACCACGCCGGGCTACCTGCTCGCCGCTTCGAGGCCATGGTGCTCGAAGGGGTTTCCCAGGCGGGACGGCAGGGGAAGGCGCTGGGCTCATTGGGGCCGTCCGCGTTGGATTTCCCTCCGCCGCCTGGACAGGAACCGGCGCTGAAGGTGCACCGGGTTCAGGTCCGGTAGCAGGCGTGCGAGCGTCGACGACGGCGGTCCATCAGGGAAGGGCTGGACGGGGCGTGCGCCGCCCAAGTTTGTTGCCACTCCGCGGCTCGGCACAGGTAGGCTCGCCGGGCCATGCCTCCCGCCGCCCCGCAGCGCGACACCGGCCGCTTTGGAAAGTACCGCCTCATCGACCGCATCGCCGTGGGGGGCATGGCCGAAATCTTCCTCGCGCATCAGCAGCAGGATGACGGCCGCGAGTCCCCCGTCGTCATCAAGCGCATCCGCCCGCATCTGTCCAAGCACACGGCCTTCGTGAAGATGTTCCTCAACGAGGCCCGGCTCGCCGCGCAGCTCAATCACCCCAACGTGGTGCAGATTCACGACCTGGGAAAGATCGCCGACAGCTACTTCATCGCCATGGAGTACGTGTCCGGCCGGGACATGCGCCGCGTCGTCCCCAAGGCGGAGGCGCTGGGGATTCCCTTCCCCCTGGTGTACGCGGTGAAGATTGCCTCGTGCGTCTGCGCGGGCCTGCACCACGCGCACACCAAGGTGGACCTGTACGGCAACCCGCTCAACATCGTCCACCGGGACGTGTCACCGGAGAACATCGTCGTCGCCTTCGATGGCTCGGTGAAGATTCTGGACTTCGGCATCGCCAAGGCCGCCAACCAGATGGAGCAGACGCGCAACGGCGAAATCAAAGGCAAGCTCAGCTACATGAGCCCGGAGCAGTGTCTGGGCAAGCCGCTCGACTGCCGCAGCGACGTCTTCTCCCTGGGCGTGGTGCTCTACGAGTGGCTCACCGGCTTCAAGCTCTTCACCGGCGAGTCCGAGGCCGCGGTGATGCGCAGCATCACGGACGGGAAGATCTACGCACCGTCGTACTTCCGCGAGGACCTGCCGGAGCGCCTGGAGAGCATCCTGATGCGGGCGCTGGAGCGCGACCGGGACAAGCGCTACCAGACGGCCGCGCAGATGCAGAAGGACCTGGACGCCTTCCTGGACGCCTACGACTTCACGCCCACTGCGCTGCATCTGTCCAACTTCATCAAGCAGCTCTTCGAGGAGGAGCTGGCCGCCGAGCAGCGCCGCCTGGCCGTGCGCGCCGCCGCCGCGCCCACGTCGGAGGAGGCCCTGGAGCTGTCGGAGGTGGCGGACGCGCTCGACACCGCGAAGGCCCTGCCCGCTCCGGACCCGGAGCCCCCGGCCCAAGATGACCGCACCGAGCCGCGCACCCTGGCCGTACCGCTGAGCCCCGCCGTCTCGGAGGCGCTGGAGGCGGTGGCCCGCCGCAACAACGTGCCCGCGGGCCGCATGGTGGCCGAGCTGCTCGAGTCCTGGCTCAAGTACCGCTGACCCATGCCCCGGCTGAAGCTGACGCTCGAATACGAAGGGACGCGCTACGTGGGCTGGCAGGTGCAGCCCAACGGGCCCTCCATCCAGTCGGTGCTGGAGTCGGGACTGGAGCGGCTGTTGGGGGCGCGGGTGTCGGTGGCGTCGGCGGGGCGCACGGATGCGGGCGTGCATGCCTCCGGGCAGGTGGCCTGCTTCGACGCGCCCCGGGTGTTGCCGATGAAGGCCTACGTCATGGGGCTCAATGGCCTGCTGCCGCCCGACGTGGCCGTGGTGGACGCGGTGGAGGTGGCCGAGGACTTCGACCCGCGCCGCTGGTCCCGGGGCAAGCGCTACCGCTACCGCGTGAGCAACCGGCGCACGCGCTCGCCCCTGCGGCGGATGACGCACTGGGAAGTCTTCGCGCCGTTGGATGTGGAGGCCATGCGGCGGGCGGCCGCGCACCTGCTGGGGCGGCACGACTTCTCCGCCTTCAGGGCCGCGGACTGCCAGGCGAAGCACGCGGTGCGCGAGCTTCGGAGCCTGACGGTGGAGGGCGCTTCGGGGGACGCCGTGTCCTTCGTGGTGGAGGGCACCGCGTTCCTGAAGCACATGGTGCGAAACCTGGCGGGGACGCTGGTGGAGGTGGGGAAGGGCCGGCGGCCCGAGTCCTGGGTGGCGGAGGTGTTGGCCTCCAAGGAGCGCAAGCGCGCCGGGCCCACCGCTCCGCCCCAGGGGCTGGTGCTGGAGGCGGTCTTCTACGGGGACGGCCCGCCTGCCCGCACGTCGAGGGGAACGGCCGACTTGGAAGAGGATGAGGGCTGAAGTGGAGTAGGCTGCCTGCCCGTGAGCTCCAAGACGAGTGTCCTCGAACCGCTGCGCGTCCGTGTCCGTCGCTTCCAGTTCATCATGGGACTGGGGTTCATCGCGCTCATCGCGGGGTCGATTCTGAGCGTGGCGTTGACGCTCCGGCTGAGCGTGCGCATCCAGGCGGTGCCCGTGGGCGTGCTGCGGTTGGCGCTGGCGGTGCTGCTGGAGAACCTGTGGGTGCTCGGGGTGTTGCCGGTGCTGTGCTACGGCGCCGCGCGGGTGATGGAGCTGCGTCCGTGGACCACGGCGGGCGGCGCGGCGCTCACGGGCGCGGTCTTCCTGAACGCGATGGCCTTCATCCAGAGTGGCGTGTACGGGCTGTGGGCCGGGGATGTCGGCTCGCTGTTCAGCCTGGCGGCCTTCGCCGGAGGTGTCGTGCTCAGCGCGCGCGCGGTGATGATGGGCCGGGGCGCCGCGGCACAGCAGTCGGTGAAAACCCAGGCCAAGGCAGAGGAGCGCAAGTCCGAGTACGACGAGTTCCTCCGCGCGGCGGAGCAGGGCGGGGCGCGGCTGGAGCAGCGGGAAGCCCAGTCCACTGCCGTGGCTGGAGACGCGCTCACGGGCGCGGCTCACGCTGCGCCGGTCCCTCCCGAGGCGGCTCAGCCGCCCGCCGGCGGTGCGAACGCCGCTGCATCGCAGGCGCAGGACCCTGGTGGCGCGGAGCCCATCACGGCGGAGGGGACAGGCGCCGCGCAGGCGCAGCCCACTGGCGCTTCGGAGTCCGACATCAAGGTGGACAAGGCGCCCTCCGCCTGAGTCCGCGCGGGCGGAGGGCCTTCACGCTACTCGCCGGACTCGGCCTCGCGGACGACGAGCACGTCGCACTTCGCCTCACGAATGAGGTCCGTCGCGACGCTGCCGAGCAAGGCGAACGCCACCCCGGAGCGCGCCCGGGTGCCCAGCGCCAGCAGGTCCGCGCCCTGGTCGTCCACGAACTCGAGGACGATGGAGCGTGAGCCGCCGTTCTCCATCACCAGGTGGTACGGGATGTCGACCGCGTCGAGCTCCTGCTGCAACGCCTTGAGCTTGCGCTCCGCGGACGCCTTGAACGTCTGCTGGTAGTGCTTGTGCTCCTTCGTCGTCAGCCCGGGGAACACCGCGTACTCCAGCGGCACGTCATACGCGTGCACCAGCGTCAGCTCGGAGCCGGGCGTCATCAGCGAGGGAACGAAGCTCGCCGCGCGCTTGGACGTCTCGTCCGCGTCCACGGCCACCACGGGCCGGAGGTAGGGCCCAGGGGCGCGGCGGTTGACGATGAGCACGGGCAAATCGCCACCGCGGATGACGTTCTCCGCAGTGGAGCCCAGGAACATGTTGCGCAGCGGCTTGTCGCCATGCCGGCCCAGGACGATGAGCTCCGCGCCAAAGGCACGGGCCCGCCGCAGGATGGCCTCCACGGGCTTTCCTCGCGCGATGCGTGTCTCGACGGTGGCGGAGCGGCCCTCGGCACGCAGCGCCTTGCGCAGCCGCTCGGCGACCCGCTCCAGCTCGCGCGCGGTGGCCTGGAGCGCGCGGGTGCCCAGCTCCGCGGGCATGCGGCTGGGGAGGGCGTGTGTCACCAGCACCTTCGCGCCGTCCGCGAGTGGCAGGTGTCCAGCCCTGCCCACCGCGTGGGTGCTCGCCTCCGAGAAGTCCGTGGCGAGCAGCACTCTGCGAAGTCGCCGCGGGAACGCCTGCTTTCGTGGTCTCACCCGCGAGAATCTAGCAGGCTGTCTCGTGCCGACGGAACGCGCCGCGTTCTCCAGGGACGCGGCGGTGGAGGCCCCTCCAAGGATGTTGCCCAGGTGACCTCGCATGGCATGGGCGTTGCTCAAAGACACGCCCCATGAGTCAAGAAGCCATGCCTCCCAGCTCCGGTTCGCTCGGACCGCTTGCCTTGGCCTTGTCGGGTGGGGGCTACCGCGCGGCGGCCTTCCACCTGGGGGCCCTGCGGCTCCTGGACACGGTGGGGCTGCTGCCTGATGTGGTCGGCCTGTCCACCGTGTCCGGAGGCACCCTTACGGGGATGGCGTGGGTGACGAGCCAACTGGAGGGCAAGCCATTCCACGCGTTCCACGCCAGCTACTCCCGCTACCTGAAGCAGACGAACGTCATCGCCGAGGCCCTGACGGGGCTGACGTCGAACCGCGACCACGGCAGCCAGTCCTGGGCCAGCCTCATCCGCTCCGCCGCGGACCTCTACGCGCGGCCCGACTTCCTGGGAGACCGGCGGCTGGGAGAGATCCTGGACTCGGACCGCGTGCAGCTGCGGGAAGCCATCTTCAACACCACCGAGTTCCACACCGGCCTGGACTTCCGCTTCCGCCGCGGCGACAAGCCCGGCGCGTTGCTGGGCAACAACGCCTACCGGCTGCCGCGCACCGTGGGCCAGCACATCCGGCTGGCGGACATCACGGCCGCGTCGTCATGCTTCCCCGGCGGCTTTGAACCGCTGGTGTTCCCCCAGCAGTTCCACTGGCCCCAGGACTTCCCGCTCGACTCGGCGGAGAAGGAGCTGGGAGCGAAGTTCCAGGGCGGCCTGCCGCTGATGGATGGCGGCATCTACGACAACCAGGGCATCGACAGCCTGATGCTGGCGTACGCCGCCTCCGAATCCCCGCCCACGCTCATCATCTCCGACGTGAGCACGCAGAGCCCCCGGATGTACGACGTCCCGGAGAACCCGACGAAGCGCGGCTGGGTGACGCTGAACGGTGTCTCGTGGATGGCGTACGGGCTGTTCGCGTTGACGCTGGCCTCCGCGGCCATCCTCGCGTGGCGCGGCTTCGAGACGGCCAGCCAGGGCAGGTGGGCGCCTCGCGACTCCTTCCTGTACCTCATCCCCGGCGTGCTGACCGCGGCGGTCGCCACGTCGCTGGTCTGGGCGCGGGGACGGCTCAACGACGTCATGGCGCTGCTCAAGCGGCAGATGGACCTGGATGTCTGGCCTTCGTTCAAGCAGCTCACGGTGCTGGAGTTCGCGCAGATGCTCGTCCTGCGCGGCACGTCCCTGTTGGCGCTGACGTCGCAGGTGTTCATGAAGCGCGTGCGCGGGCTGGTGTTCAGCCAGCTGTATCAGGACAGCCGCTTCAAGGACCGGCGCGTGTCCAACCTCATCACCGCGCTCACGGTGGACCGGCCTCACCTGTTCGCGAAGCACCCCTGGCTCAAGCCCGGCCCGCACCTGGTGGCCCTGGGCACGCAGGCCTGCCAGATGCCCACCACGCTCTGGTTCACGGACGACAGCCAGTTCACCGTCGTGGAGTCCGCGGGCGCGGCGACCCTCTGCTACGTGCTGCTGCGCCACCTCATCGAACACCACGCCGGCCAATACGAAGGCCCGGGCCAGCCGCTCAACGCCCTCTACGAACGGCTGCGCCAGGAGTGGGCGATGCTCAACCAGGAGCGCGCCCAGCCCCAGGTCCAGCAGCCCGTGGCCGCCTGAGGTCCCGGGTGAATCAGGCGCTCGCGGCGCTCGCGGGAGCCCCCTCGTCCGCCGGGACGTGGCTCTCGGCGGCGTCCGCGGCGGCGATGCGGTCATCCAGCTCCGCGGTCAGCCGCTCGAAGGACTCCTTGCCAATGGTGGCGGACTGGTAGGCCTTGAGCAGCGAGGCCTTCTCCACCATCAGGACGCGGCGGATGGCCTCCTGGTGCTCCTCTTCGTGGAAGCGCGTCGACTGCTGCTTGAGCGCGGCCAGCTCCTTCTCCGCGATGGACTCCTTCTCCTGGTAGTCCTTCTCCAATCGCGCCGCGACGTCTCCCGGAATCTCCCGGGTGCGGCGCATGCCCTCCAGCGCGGCCAGCGCCGCGTGGATGGTGCCCAGGCGGCCTCGGGCCAGCTCGTACTGCTCCTGGAACTCGTCCTTGAGGCCGGTGATGCGCAGCTTGCGCAGCAGCGGCGCCATGGTGAGGCCCTGGAAGACGATGGAGAGCACCACCACGCCGAACGTCATGTTCACCAGCAGCTCGCGGTGCGCAAAGTCGGACGGAAGACCGAGCACCAGCACCATGGAGATGGCGCCGCGCAGGCCGCTCCAGGTGAGCACCGCGCTCCATGCCCACGGAATCCGCTCCGAGGTGAAGCGCAGCAGCGCGGACACGCCGTAGACGACCAGCGCCCGGGCCACCAGCACCACCACGTAGGCCACGAGGATGGGCTTCCACGACGCCAGCAGCGAGCCGAGGTGCACCTCCAGGCCGATGAGGAGGAACACCACGGAGTTGAGCGCGAAGGCCAGGTACTCCCAGAAGCTCGCCACCGCGATGCGGGTGGCGGGGCTCATGCCCTGGTGCGACGCCCAGTTGCCGCACAGCATGCCGGCCACCACCGTGGCAATCACACCCGAGTAGTGGAAGTGCTCGGCCACCACGAACGAGCCGTAGGCCGCGATGACGGTGAGGGTGATTTCCACCATCGCGTCGTCCACGCGCTTGATGACCTGGGAGACGGCGTAGCCCACCGCGCTGCCCACGAGCACGCCCATGCCGAAGACCTTGATGAAGTTGAACAGGGCGCCGCCCATCGTGAACTGGCTGCCGGTGGCCGTCGCCACGATGAGCGTGAAGAGCACGACCGCCGCGCCGTCGTTCAGCAGGCTCTCACCTTCCACCAGGAGCAGCAGCCGCTTGGGCGCGCCCAGGGATTTGAAGAGCGCGACCACGGCGATGGGGTCCGTGGACACGATGACGGAGGCGAACACCAGCGCGGACAGCATCCCGAAGCCCTGCACGAAGTGCAGCCCCTCCACCACCCGGGTGAGGAAGAAGGCCGTGAGGCCAGCCGCGGCGACGAGCCCGGGGATGGCCATGGCGTGGATGGCCAGCTTGTTCTTCCAGAACTTCCGGAACTCGACGTGGAAGGCCGCTTCGAAGAGCAGCCCTGGAAGGATGATGGCGAAGAGCAGATCCTTCGTGAGGTGCGGCGGCTCGAACGCCTTGAAGGCACCCAACAGCACACCCGCGACGACGAGCGCCACCGTATAGGGGAACTTGAAGTACCGCGCGGCGATGGCCACGGCGGTCGCGACGGCGAAAACCAGTACGAAGGCCAACTCGAAGTGCATGGTCCCTTACCTGTTTGAATCGAAGCGCCGGACCATAGCGCAGGTGCGCTGAGCAGCGCCGGGTGCCGCTCTCGGGGAAGGCATTGCGAAACGCCAGGGTGAGGCGGAATGCAAGGCGGCATCGCCCCGCCTGGCTGCTCTTGCCTTCCCGCGTGGGGCTTCCCAGCTTTGAGCCATGTCCAGGCACCCCCGCTCCAAGGGAGGACGGCTGAGCGCGGGTCTCAAGCTCATCGGGCCGCTCTGCGTCTCCGTTGGCTTGCTCGTGGGGCTGCGGCTGCTGGGGCCGCAGTATCTGGATCAACAGACGCTGTCGGGCTGGCTGCGGCCCCTGGGCGCGCTGGCGCCCCTGGCCTTCATCCTGCTCCTCGCGGTGCGCCCGGTGACGCTGCTGCCTGGGCAGCTCTTCACGGCGGTGGGCGGCATCCTCTTCGGCATGGCCGCGGGCACGGCCTATGCGCTCGTCGGGACGCTGCTGGCCACGGGGCTCATCCACTCCCTGGCGCGCGGGCTGGGCCGCAAGCCCATGCGGCGGCTGACGGGGGACAAGCACCCGCTGTTCCAGCGCGCGGCGCGCGAGCACGGCTTCCAGCTGGGCTTCCTGGCCTGCGTCAACTCGGTGATTCCGGCGGATGTGATGCTGGCGACGGCGTCCGCGTCAGGCGCCCGCTACGTCCCCCTGGCGCTGGGCGCCGTGGTGGGCACCGTCCCCGGGACGCTGCTGACGGCGCTCTTCGGCAGCTCGCTGGGGCAGGGGAAGACGTGGATGACGGCCGTGTCCGCCACCGGCATGGGGGTGAGCCTGCTGCTGGGGCTCGTCCTGGGACGCAAGCTGATGCGGCAGTTGCTCGCGAAGGAGGCGCCCCTCGCGAGTGGCGAGCCCGGGCGCGTGCGCCCAGGCCCGGGGGACGCGCGCCCTACGGGTAGCAGGCGGCCTGGCGCAGCGCCGTGTCTTCCGGCAGCCCCAGCGCGACGTTGAAGTTCTGCACCGCCTGGCCGGCCATGCCCTTCACCAGGTTGTCGAGCGCCGCCATGACGGCCACCGAGCGGCCCTTGGTGGCCACCGCGATGTCGCAGAAGTTGCTGCCGGCCACCGCGGCGATGCGCGGCGTGCCCTCCACGATGCGCACGAACCTGGAGCCCTCGTAGTAGCGGCGGTACTTCTCCATCAGCGACGCCGTCACCACCGCGCCGCCGTGCTCCGGCCACTCGAACTGCACGGTGGCGAAGATGCCGCGCACCATGGGCGCCGAGTGCGGCACGAAGGCCAGCCGGTGCCGCTGCGCGCCGTGGGCCACCAGCATGACCTCCACCTCGGCCTCGTGCTGGTGCTCCAGCGGCTTGTAGGCGCGGAAGTCGTGCGCGCGCGTCGGGTGGTGGGTGCCCTCACCGGGCAGCGAGCCGGAGCCGGACGAGCCCGTGACGCCGGACACCGCGAGCAGCCCCAGTCCCGGCGTGGAGGCGATGGGCAGGAGCGCCAACTGCACCGCCGTGGCGAAGCAGCCCGGGTTGGCGATGCGCTTCGCCGTCTTCACCGCGTCGCGCTTCCACTCGGTGAGGCCGTAGGTGAAGGTGCCCAGCAGCTCGGGGGACGGGTGGGGCCGGCCGTAGGCGCCCGCGTAGCGGCCCGGGTGGTCCAGGCGGAAGTCGGAGGACAGGTCCACCAGCAGCAGGCGCTCGGCGATGCCGACCTCCGCCCACTGCTTCTCCAGGCCCGCGAACTGCCGGGCCAGGTCGCCGTGGCCCAGCGCGCTGAAGACGACGGGCTGCTGGCAGTCCGCCAGCCACTTCCAGTCGGGCTCGCCCTCGAAGCGGCCCTCCACCAGCCCGCGCAGGTGCGGGTGGACCTTGTGGATGGGCTCGCCGGCGTGGTGCCGCGACACCGCGCGGATGCTGCCCACCGCCGGGTGGCCGGAGAGGATGCGCAAGAGCTCGCCGCCGCCGAAGCCGGAGGCACCCAGGATGTAGATGTTGACCTGCGTCATGACTTCCTCCCCGCGCCCAGCTTGGGGGCGAGCTTTTCCAGGATGAGTCCGCCCAGCGCCGCCGCGTCCGCGCGGGCGTTGCGGGCGGGGATGCCCACCACCTGCTCCACGAAGCGCACGCCCACCGCGTTGTCCGTGGCCGGCCCGGCCACCACGTCCACTTCGATGCCGTACGTCTCGCGCATGTGGCGCACGCCGCCGGACGCGCCCACCGGGTCGTTGGCGCACAGCACCCACGCGCCCGCCAGGCTCTTGAGCTCCGGGTCCGCGAGGATGCCCTGCACGCCGTACTCACCCATGATGCCGTCGCCCGTCTCCGCGACGATGACGTCCACGTTCTCCGCCGCCAGCTCGGAGAAGAGCACCCGCGCCACGCGCGCGCCCGTGCGGGGGCCCGTGCAGACGATGCCCGCGTCCGTGAAGTCCATCACCACGTCCGCGCCGGAGTCCTGCATGCTCAGCGTGTCGCGCATCAGCGACACCCCCGTCAGCTTGGCGCCGCCCACGCGGAAGCCCGCCTGCGCCAGCTTGCGCACCATGGCCGCCGCGGCGAACGTCTTGCCCGCGTTCATGCAGGTGCCCACCACGTAGACGACGGGGCACTTCACCGGCGCCGTCGTGCCCTTCAGCGCGCCGGAGGACACGTGCGCCGGCTGCCCGGTGCGCGACATCAGCTCCGGGAACTCCAGCACCTGGCCCAGCACCTCCGCCTCGAAGGGCAGGCCCACGCCGTGGTTGTGCGACGTGCACTTGCCGATGACGCCGCCCATGTTGAGCACGTGCAGCCGCTCGCCCACGGTGACGGACGCCGGCACCACGCCCTCGTAGCCGTGCAGCGCGTTGCGGTGGCCCAGCGCGCCCACGACGATGTCCCCGGCGTGCAGCGTCACCAGGCGCCCGTGCACGTCCTCGAGCTGGTTGTACGCGCTCTTCTCTCCGTGGATGCGCACGGCCACCACCGCGCCCTCCTCGGCCTTCACCTCGGACGCGAGGTGGACCGTCCGGCCCAGGCCGAGGTTGCGGGTGACGCTGCCTACCTTGTCGACGAAAACCTTCATGGCACCCTCACTTCGCGCGATGCGAGAGCATCTGCGCGACGCCGTACAGCTTGGCGAAGCCCGCGGCTTCCGAGCCGTTCCACAACACGTTGGCCTCTCCGTACGTCGCCACCTTCGCGTCCATCAGCGAGTGCGGCGAACGCACGCCCTCCACCACCTGCGTGCGCGGGTGCAGCACCAGCCGCACTTCACCCGTCACGCGCTCCTGCGACGAGGTGAGGAACGCCTCCAGGTCCTTCACCAGCGGGTCGAAGAAGTGGCCCTCGTGCAGCAGCGAGCCGTAGAGGTTGCCCATCGACTCCTTCCAGAAGAGCTGCTTGCCGGAGAGCACCAGCTTCTCCAGCTCGCGGTGCGCGGTGACGAGCAGGTGCGCCGCCGGCGCCTCGAAGCCCACGCGGCCCTTGATGCCCAGAATCGTGTCACCCAGGTGCACGCCCCGGCCGATGCCGTAGGTGCGCCCCAGCGCGTTGAGCGCCTCCACCAGCTTCACGGGGCCCAGCTTCTCGCCGTCCAGCGCCACCGGGACGCCCTTCTCGAAGGACACCGTGAGGGGACGGGGCTTCAAGTCCTGCGGCAGCTCGCCGCCGGGGAAGGCCTCCTCGGGCAGCGCCTTCCAGGAGTCCAGCGTCTCGCTGCCGCCCACGGAGGTGCCCCACATGCCCTCGTTGACGGAGTAGGCGCCCAGCTTCGGCGGCAGGTGGACGCCGCGCTCGGCCAGGTAGGACAGCTCCTGCTGCCGGCTCAGGGCCAGCGTGCGGATGGGCGTGAGCAGCTCCAGCTCCGGCGCCAGCGAGCGGAAGGCCACGTCGAAGCGCACCTGGTCATTGCCCGCGCCCGTGCTGCCGTGCGCCAGCGCCTGGGTGCCCTTCTCGCGCGCCACGCGGACGACTTCCACCGCCTGGCAGGCCCGCTCCGCGGACACGCTCAGGGGGTAGACCTGGCCGCGCAGCACGTTGCCCGCGATGAGGTAGCGCAGGTAGCCCTGGAAGAGCGTCTCGCGCGCGTCCACCGTCACGTGCTCCACCGCGCCCAGCTGCTTGGACAGCGCGGCGATGCGCTCCAACTGCTCGGGCGGGAAGCCGCCGGTGTCCACCGTGACGGTGGTGACGGCGTAGCCCTGCTCGCGCAGGTAGACGGCGCAGAAAGCGGTATCGAGTCCGCCGGAGAAGGCCAGCACCACGTTCTTCTTGTTGCTCATGATTCGCTCCTCACGGGGATGCCGTTCAGTCCGTCCAGACGCGCCCGGCGGCGTCGGCCACCGAGCGGTGCGTCTCATCGAGCCAGGCGCGCGAGGCGGCCAGCTCTTCCCGGGCCTGGGGCAGGCCCAGGTTGCCGGCGCCACCCAGGTGGGTGGCCGTCAGGGCGCCGCGGTCTGGATGGAACGTTCCTTCCACCAGTTCGCGGCCCACCTGCTTGTAGGCGTCACGGAAGGCCTGGCCCTGGGCCACCAGCGCATAGGCGTGGTGCGCCGCGTACAGCGTGTCGTCGCTGGCGCGCGCCGCCGCGTCCGCCTTCACCTGGAGCGCCGGCACCAGCCGGGTGAGCACGTCCAGCAGCTCCTTCGTGGAGCCCAGCGCCGTCAAGGTGGGGGACTTCAGCAGCTGGAAGTCGCGGTGGTAGCTGGAGGGCAGTCCGCCCGCGACGGCCTCCACCTGATGCGCCAGCCCGCGCAGCTCGCGGCAGCGGCCCCGGGCCAGCTCCACCACGTCCGGATTCTTCTTCTGCGGCATGATGGACGAGCCCGTGGTGTACGCGTCCGGCAGCCCGAGGAAGCCGAACTCGTCCATGCTGTAGAGCTGCACATCCCACAGCCACTTCTCCAGCGTGCCCGCCACCGAGCACGCCCAGCCCAGCACCGCGGACTCGTGACGGCCGCGTCCGTTCTGCACGTCGATGGGGCTGCGCTGCACGCGCGAGAAACCGAGCAGCGCGGCCACGTACTCCCGGTCGATGGGCAGCGGCACGCCGAAGCCCGCCGCCGCGCCCAGCGGGCAGCGGTCCAGCCGAGCCCACACGCCGCGCAGGGCCTCCAGCTCCTCCAGGAGCCCCTCCGCGAAGGCCATGCCCCACAGGCCGAAGGTGGACGGCATGGCGCGGCGCAGGTGCGTGTAGCCCGGCAGCGCCACGTCCTGGTGCGCCTGCGCGAAGTCCAGGAAGGCCCCCGCCAGCTCCGCCGCCCGCGCGCCCAGCGTGAGCACCTCCTCGCGCAGCAGCAGGCGCAGGGCCAGTTGCACCTGGTCGTTGCGAGAGCGCCCCAGGTGGATGCGCTTGCCCGGCTCGCCCACGCGCTCCACCAGCGCCGCCTCCAGGGCGGTGTGGCCGTCCTCCTGCTCGGGGCGGATGACGAACGCGCCCGCGCGGGCCTCGTCGTGCAGCGCCTTGAGCGCCGTCACCAGGGCCTCGGCCTCCGCGTCCTTCAGCAGGCCCGCGCGCGCCAGCATCCGCGCGTGCGCGGCCGAGCCGAGCGCGTCATGCGGCGCCAGCGCCAGGTCCACCACCGGGTCGTTGCCCACCGTGAAGCGGTGGATGGCCGCGTCCAGGGGAAGGCCCTTGCCCCACAGCGTGTCAGCCACGAGCCACCTCCTCGAAGTAACCCCGAACCAGTCGCGTGTAGAAGGCGGCGCCGGCTTCCAGCTCCGCCCGGGTGATGAACTCGTCCGCCAGGTGGCTGCGCAGCGTGTCGCCAGGGCCCACCTTCACCGCGGGGATATCCCCCAGGAAGGCCCAGTCCGACGCCGTGCTGGAGCCCACCGGCTGCGCGCCCGACGCGGCCACCGCCGCGCGGACGATGGGCTGCTCCGCTGGTGTCGCCTTCGGCAGGTAGCGCTCCGAATGGACCTTCACCTCGCTCTTCAGCGCGCCCGCCACCTGCCGGGCCACCATCGCGTGCTCCATGCCTGGCGTGGTGCGCAGGTCCACGAAGAACTCACACCGGTCCGGCACCTGGTTGCGCGCCAGGCCCCCCGACACCTGCGTCACCTGCGCCCGGGCCTCGCCCAGGAGCGGGTGGGGCGGAAAGCGCAGCTCGGCCAGCACCGCGATGTCCGTGGCCGCCAGGTGGATGGCGTTGACGGCCTCCGTGGCGTGCGCGTGCGCGACGTGCGCGCTCTTGCCGTGCGCCGTGCAGCGAAGCAACAGCATGCCGCGCTGGGCGGTGCAGGGCTTGAGGCTGGTGGGCTCGCCGACGATGGCGGCGTCCAGCGGGCCCAGCCTTGGCAGCAGCGTCCCCAGTCCCTGGCCTCCCGTCTCTTCCTCCGCGGTGAACGCGAACACGACCTCCGCGCCCATGGGCGCGCCTTCGGCGAGCAGCGCCTTCGCGGCGAGCAGCATCCCCGTCACGCAGCCCTTGGCGTCGTTGCTGCCCAGGCCGTACAGGCGGTCCTCGCGCCACACGGGCGCGTGGGGCTCGTACGTCCACCCGGCGCACGGCTTCACCGTGTCCAGGTGCGAGTTGACGAGCAGCCGGCGCGGCCCGCTCCCCACGGAGAACCACACGTTGTGGCCCTGCCGCTGGACGCGCGCGCCCCAGCCCGCCGCCCACCCGGACACGGTGTCCGCGATGCGGCCCTCGTCACCTGACACGCTGGGGATGGCCACCAGCGCCTGGAGCAGCTCCGCCGCCGTCATCCCACCGACCCCGCGGGCTTCTGGGCGTTCTCCCGGACGACCATGGTGCCGCTGCCCTCGTTGGTGAAGACCTCCTCCAGGAGCGCGTTGGGCTGCACGCCGCTGACCAGGTGCACGCTGCCCACGCCGCCCACGAGCGCGTGGCGGATGGCGTGCGCCTTGGGCTTCATGCCGCCCGCGATGGCGCCGGTGCTCTCCATGGTGCCCAGGTCCGTGAGGTTGGCCAGCGTGACGAGCGACGACGGGTCGCTCACGTTCCTCAGCAGGCCCGGCACCTGGACCAGGAAGAAGAGCTTCTCAGCGGACAGCGCCACCGCCAGCGCCGCGGCCACGGTGTCCGCGTTGGTGTTGTACACGGCGCCGTCAGCGCCACCCGAGAGGGGCGCGATGACGGGCACGTAGTCGGCCGAGCGCAGGTGCTCCACCACGCGGGTGTCCACCTGCTCGATGTCACCCACCAGGCCGTAGTCCACCAGCCTGCCCTCGGTGGCCCCGGCCTCCGTCACCATGACGGGCGGGCGCTTGCGCGCCTTGATGAGGCCCGCGTCCACGCCGCTCAGGCCCACCGCGGGCACGCCCGCCGCCTGGAGGTCCGCCAGCAGGTCCGTGTGCAGCTTGCCCGCGAGCACCATCTTCGCCGCGTCCAGCACGGGCGCGGAGGTGACGCGGCGGCCCGCCACCTTCTCCACCGGCAGGTGGAGGGCGTCACACAGCGTGTCCAGCTCCGGACCGCCGCCGTGCACCACGACGGGGCGGATGGAGAAGGTCCACAGCAGGGCAATCTGCTCGCAGGCGGCGCGGCGCAGCCGCGGGTCGCTCAGCATGGCGCCGCCGAGCTTCACCACGAACGTCTTGCGGCGGAACTGCTGCACGTACTTCGCTGCGTTGCGAAGCGCGGAGTAGGGGTCGGGCGAAAGGGGCACGTGAGACCTCGAAGTCAGGAAAGGAAGTATGCGGAGGGACCGCTCAGCGCGAACGCAGCCAGTGCAGCAGCGCCCGCTGGACGTGGTAGCGGTTGCCGGCCTCGTCCACGACGCGGCTGCTCGGATGGTCCAGGACCTCATCGGCCACCTCCACGTTCCGGCGCACGGGCAGGCAGTGGAGGAAGGCCGCGTCTTTTTGCGCGCGCGACATCGTCAGGCGGGTGGGCATCCAACCGGAGTAGGACGCGAGCAGCGCGTTGACGTCATTGGGCGAAAACGCCGCCGCGGCCGTGGGGCCCCACGACTTGGCGTAGACGGCGCGGCTGCCGGCCAGGGCCTCGTCCTGGTCGTGCGTATAGGTGACGCTGCCGCCCGTGGCCTTGGCATACGCCTCCGCCTCGGCGCGGACGGCCGGGTGCAGGTCGAACCCGGGAGGGTGGGCCACGCGAATCTCACAGCCCGCCGCCGCCGCGCTCAACAGGAAGGAGTTGGGCACGGCCTTCGGCAGCGGCTTGATGTGCGGCGCCCACGTCAGCGTCACCGGCAGCTTCTTCGTGCCGCCGAACGTCTCGCGCAGCGTCAGCAGGTCCGCCAGGCCCTGGCAGGGGTGCTCGCGCGCGGACTCCATGCTCACCACCGGCACGGTGGACCACTTGCGGAACGCGTTGATGACGGGGTCCAGCTCGTCCTCCTCGTCACCGCCACCCTGCGAGAAGGTGCGCACGCCCAGCACGTCCACGAAGCGCGACAGGACGGGCGCGGCCTCCTTGAGGTGCTCGGCCCGGTCCGCGTTCATCACCGCGCCTTCGCGGTGCTCCAGCTTCCAGACGCCAGCGCCCACGTCCAGGATGATGGCGTTGCCACCGCCACGCAGCATGACGGCCTCGAACGAGGTGCGCGTGCGCAGCGACGGGTTGAAGAACACCATCCCCAGCAGCGTGTTGGCGAAGAGCGCGTGCTCCGGGCCCTTCTGCTTCCACGCGGCCGCCTGCGCGAGCACCGCCTCCACGCCCTCGGGCCCCAGATCCTTGATGTGCGTGACGTGCTTCATGGGCCTGTCCTCCCCGGCAGCGGCTGCCTGCATATTCGTGATGAATATGCGTGAAAACGCGTGCATTGCCGCGAAAAGGCGGCGGATATTATGCAGAAAGACGCGCCGCGCAAGCGTATTATTCGCAACAAGCGCATGCATGTTCTTGCATGAATATTCACGGGGATGCATGTTGGTGGGAATGAATCTGGACGAGGCCATCCTGCGGCTCATCGCCGAGCGGGAGATCGGCGATCAGGCCGTGCTGCAGCAGCTTTTGGACGCAGAGGGCCAGGCGCCGAGCCAGTCAACGCTGTCGCGGCGGCTGAAGAAGCTGGGCGTGTTGAAGGTGGGTGGGCGCTATCAGCGCGCGCCGGCCACGCCCGCGGTGATGCCGGAGCGGCCCCGCGTCACCATCCTGGAGGCGCCGCCCAACCTGCTGGTGATTCGGACGTCGCCGGGGTTCGCGCCGGTGCTCGCGCTGGCGTTGGACAAGGAGCGGGAGCTGCCGGGGCTCGCGGGCACGGTGGCGGGGGACGACACCATCTTCGTCGCGGTGACGGACCCGGCGCTGCTGCGCGACGTGCGCGCGGCGGTGGAGCGGCTGCTGTCGCTGGGGCCGTGAGGGACGCGCCACGGCCCGACGTCAGCGGGTGAACGCCTCACGCTGTAGGCCTCTGTCGTCTCCCAACCCCTCCGGTCGGGGACATTGTTGCGCCGTGAGGGGTATCTGCCCCAGTTTTCCAAGTTTTCTCGTTGAGAGCGTAGTTTCTGTGGGGGCGGCGGACCCGTCTGGCCTGGAGGTGAATGTGGGCATGTCGGAGCTGACAGAGCTACTGGACCACGCGCGCAAGGGCGAGCAGGGCGCGCGGGATGCGTTGATGGCGGCGGCCTACCAGGAGCTGCGGGACATGGCTCAGCGGGCCGTGTCCGATGCGGACGCGACGCCGTCGCTGCAACCCGCCGTGTTGGTGAAGGAGGCCTGGCTGCGTCTGTTCAGCGCGGGGGCCCCGCTGGAGGCGCGCCGTCACTTCTTCAGCGCCGCGGCGCAGGCCATGCGGCGGGTGATGGTGGACCGGGCGCGGCTGCGCCGGGCGCAGGTCCGCGAGGCCCGGCTGGAGCGGGTGAGCCTGGGGGACGTGGAGGCGGATGTCCCAGCGGGCTTGAGCATGGAGGTGCTGGAGCTGGACCGGGCGCTCTCGGAGCTGGACACGTTCCAGCCGCGGCTCGCGCGCATGCTGGAGCTGCGCTACTTCGTGGGGCTGGACCTGCTGGACACCGCCGCGGTGCTGGGCGTGTCGCCCGTCACCGTGAAGCGCGACTGGGCCTACGTCCGGGAGTGGCTGCTGACGCGGCTGGGCAACTGACGGCCCGCGCGTCCACGCGGGCCGGGTCGTCATGACGGTGCGTCGGGCTCAGCGTTTGACGGCCGCCGCCACCGCGTCCGCGAGCGGCGTCGTGGGCCGCCCGATGAGCCGGCGCAAATCGCCGGAGCTGTCGTTCAGCTCTCCGCGCGCCGCCCCCGCGTCGGAGTTCGCCAGCACCTCGGCGAAGGCCGCGGGGACGCCCACGCCGATGAGCGCGCCGGCATGGTCGGCCTGGGACAAATCCTTGTAGACGACCGTCTTGCCCGCCTGGCGGGACACCTCGGCGGCCAGCTCGGCGGCGGTGAAGGCGGAGTCGCCCGCCAGCTCGTAGACTTTGTCCTCATGGCCCGTGCCCGTGAGCACGGCCACCGCGGCGGCGGCGTAGTCTGCCCGGGTGGCCGCGGCGATGCGCCCCTGGCCCGAGCTGCCGATGAGGGCCCCATGCGCCAGCGCGGGCGCCAGGTTCTCCGTGTAGTTCTCCGTGTACCAGCCGTTGCGCAGGAAGACGAAGGGGAGGCCAGAGCCGCGAATCGCTTCCTCGGTCGCCTTGTGCTCGGTGGCCAGCGCCATGCCGGAGGTGTCCGCGCGCAGGATGCTGGTGTACGCAAGCAGCCGGACGCCCGCCTCCTTCGCGGCGTCCACCACGGCCTGGTGCTGCACCGCGCGCTGACCGACTTCGCTGGACGAAATCAGGAGCATCTTGTCCACACCGGCGAACGCGGGCCCCAGCGTCTCGGGCTTGCTGTAGTCCGCCTGCCGGACCTGGACGCCCCGGGCCGCCAGGTCGGAGGCCTTGCTCGGGTCGCGCACGGCGATGGCGATGTCCTTGGCGGGGACCTTCTCGAGCAGGCCGGCGACGACCAGACGCCCCAGCTTCCCCGTTGCTGCGGTGACAAGAATCATGGGTGCTCTTCTCCTGGCGTGGAGGGTTTCTCCAAACGCGGGAGCAACGTAACGGCGTCGCTAACTTTTCGTAAGTACCTACCTTGGGGTAAGTTACTGGCATGGCTGCGAACAAGCGGACGGGGCGGTTGGCCCGGATGATGGCGAAACAGGCGGTGGAGCGCGGCGACCTCTACGCGCCCGCCTGCCCCTCACGAGGCGTGCTCGACCACGTGACGAGCCGCTGGGGTGTGCTGGTGTTGATTGCGCTGTTGGAGGGCACGCACCGCTTCAGCGAGCTGCGCCGGAAGGTGGCGGGCGTGAGCGAGAAGATGCTGTCGCAGACGCTCCAGGCCTTGGAGCAGGACGGCTTCGTGCTTCGTGAGGTCCACCCGGTGATTCCGCCGCACGTGGACTACAGCCTCACGCCGTTGGGGGAGGAGGTCGCCACGCGCGTGGAGTCGCTCGCGGAGTGGATTGAGGACAGCATGCCCCGCATCGCCGCGGCGCGAGCCCGCTACATCCCGAAGAAGGGATAGGGGCCCGTTGGCCTGACGCCCCCTCCTGGGAGGAGAGGACGTCAGGGCCTCACAAAGTCAGCGCTTGCGGCGGGCCCGGCCCAGCAGCGCCAGCGCCGCCAGCCCCAGGGCCTGGACGCCCGCGCCGCCGCCGCTGCAACCACAGCCGCTGGGCGCGTCGCCCTTGTCCTCCGTCGGAGGAGGCGTGGGCGCGACCTGCAGCGACACGCTCCGCTCCGCCGTCTGGTTCGCAGAGTCCGTCACCCGCACCGTCAGCGGGAAGGTGCCGCTGGCGGTCGGAATCCCGCTCAGCACATAGGCGCCGTCGCGCTGCTGAAGCGTCAGGCCCCCGGGCACGGTGCCGCCGCCCAGGCTCCACGTATACGGCGCCCGGCCGCCCTGGACGGTGAAGCGCGCCTCATACGCGGTGCCTTGGGTCGCGGACGCGAGCGCGTCGCTGGAGATGCTCAGCGTGCCGACCACGTCCACGCTGTACGTGCGCGCCGCCACACCGCCGCGCGCGTCGCGAACCCGGACGGTGACGGCGGTGCTGCCGGACTGCGCGGGCGTGCCGGTGAAGGTGCCCGTCGTGGGAGTGAACGTCAGGCCCGAGGGCAGCGTGCCCTCCAGCTCGAACGTCAGGGTTCCCGAGCCGCGCGTGCTGAGCGCCACGTTGGCGGCCGTGCCCAGCCGGAACGGGGGCAGCGTCTCCGTGAGGAGTTCGGGCAGCGGCCAGGGGCGGCGCGCGGCCACCAGCAGGCGGCGCTGGCTCACCGCGACCACCGACGTCTCGCCCGAGGCGAAGGCCGTGGACGCATAGTTGCCGCCCGCGCCCGTCGGGTGCGCCGTCCACACCTTGCCATCCGCCGACACCTGCAGCTCGAACGAGGGCAGTACTTCCACGGCCTGCGGGTCGACGGCCGTCCAGCTGACGACGAAGCTCTGGTCCACGAACGTCATGAGCGGGGTGGGCGACGGCGCGTCAGCGGGAAGCTGGAGGGTCTCCACGCGCGTCCAGGTGCTCCCGAGGTCCTCGGAGAGGAAGAAGCCGCTCGCCGGCTCCTCCGCCTGGGGCGCCAGGGGCGGCGGAGGCGCCTGGTGGGGCCGGGCGAAGGCGAGGAAGCGGCCATTGCCGGCGGCGAGCTGGGCGATGGTGAGCCCGGTCAGCGTGGGGGGCTGGAACACCTCCCAGGCCGCGCCAGCGCCCTGGGGCCGCACGAGGACAGGGAGCTGGGAGGGCGCGCCCGCCATCGGGTGGGCCACGGCGAGGAAGCTGTTCTGGCCGGGTACCAGCGTCACGACGTCATAGGCGCGGTCGATGCTCTCATCGGTCCAGCTCACGCCGTCCGTGGAGCTGGCGATGAGGCCCGCGGTGCCCACCGCGACCATCCGGTTTCCGCTGAGCGCGAGCTCCAGGAAGCGCCGGCCCTCTGCCTCACCCTCGGGCGCCGGGTCCTGGTAGGCGGGGGCCCAGGTAAATGCGTTGTCGGACGAGACGACGATGCGCCCGTTCGACAGGCCGAACCACTTGCGCTGGGAGTAGACCAGCCGCTCCAGCGGGAGGGGCGACGTCGTCCCCTCGGATACGGGAACGAAGCCCGTCCACTGGCGCCCGTCTGCGGAACGCAGCAGCTCCGTGTTGCCCGTGGCGGCCGCCAGGAACGTCCCGTTGCCGTGCCAGGCGTGCGTCACGGACGGCGTCACCAAGATGCCGGTGGCGACGCCTGCTTGCCAATCGTCGAAGGTGGTGACGGGGGCCACGTTGACGTGGAGCAGGCGCTCCAGTCGCCCCGAGAAGTCCGTGGGCTGGTAGGGCGGAGCCTGCTCCCCTCCGTCCGGAGGCGTCACCTCGCGGAACCCGCTCTGGTACCGCACCCGGTAGGCCCCCTGGGCTACCGCGGGCACGGGGAGCGTGAGCTGCGCGGCCGCCTGGACCTCCTGGTCCGTCGTGGTCACGTCTTCCGACACCAGGCAGTGCCAGGTGGAGCCGTCGACCGGCCAGGCGGCCCGGGCCTCGGCGGAGAGCTCCGAGGCGCCCGGCCGCGCGGCGGTGGCCGCCGCGCCTGCGTGGGTGTAGCTGCCGCCCGGCGCTTGCCAGCCCTCGGGCAGGGCGATGCAGGCCACCAACTGGCCGGTGCGCGCGGAGGACTCCCCGGGCCCGAAGGAGACCTGGAGGCTCAGCGGGACGGAGGTGCCGCTGCGGACGGTGCCTTCGTGGCTGACGAAGGCCTCGGACTGGCAGCCGGAGACGAGCCACCACAGCGAAGCCCCCAGCAGGGCTCGCAGGGAATGGTTGCGATTGAGCAAGGAGGACATCCTGTCGCGATGCGAGAGGAGGCCTGTCTACGGTTTCGCATTCCCCTGAGTCAAATCAGCGCGGGCGTCTCGCGCGCCCCGCCGCCGAGCAGGTGGCGGCCCGGGTGCAAGGCGCTGCACGCTTCCCGGCCTTCACGGTTTGTCGAGCAGCTCCAGGGCGGCGGTGGTCAGCGTGGTGACGCCCGTGCGCAGCGTGCGCTCGCGGTCCGGCGCGAAGAGGGGCGAGTGCATCGAGGGCAACGCTGTCCCCGCGGCCTTCGCCTGGGCGTATCGCCGCGGCTCGGTGGAGCCGAGCCAGAGCATGACCGCGGGAACGCCCGCTCGGCCGTACTCGGAGAAGTCCTCGCCGCCCATGACGGGGGGCGCCTCCTGGAGGTTCTTCTCACCCAGGACGCGGGACACCGCGCCCACCAGCCGCCGCGTGAGCGCGGGGTCGTTGAAGGTGGAGGGCGTGCCCTCGGTGATGGCGACGTCGGGTGGGCGGGGCGCGCCGGAGGCCATGGCCTCCGCCTTGACGATGCGCTCGATGCCGTCCAGCAGGGCCTTGCGGACCTCGGGCTTGTACGAGCGCACCGTGAGGTGGAGCTTCACGTCATCGGGGATGATGTTGTGCTTGGTGCCGCCATGAATGGCGCCGACCGTCACCACCGCGGGCTCCAGCGGGTTCTTCTCGCGGCTGACGAGCGTCTGGAGTGACAGCACGACGCGCGCCGCCATCACCACCGGGTCCACGGTGGTGTGGGGATAGGCGCCATGGCCTCCCTTGCCATGCAGGGTGATTTCAACGGAGTCCACGCTGGCCATGGCATAGCCGGGGGTGAACTCCACCGTGCCCGCCGCGGCGGTGTTGACGTGGAGCGCCACCGCGAAGTCCGGCTTGGGGAAGCGCTTGTAGAGGCCGTCCTGGAGCATCCGCCGAGCGCCCGCGCCCACCTCTTCCGCGGGCTGGCCCACCAGCATCAGCGTGCCTCGCCACCGGTCCCTCGCGCGGGCCAGCAGCGTGGCCGTCCCCAGCAGCGACGTCATGTGCACGTCATGGCCACACGCGTGCATGACGGAGGTCGTCGTGCCCGCGGCGTCCTTCACCGTCTGCTTGCTCGCGTAGGGCAGGCCCGTCTTCTCCTGGACGGGCAGCGCGTCCAGGTCCGCGCGCAGCATCACCGTGGGCCCCGGTCCGTTGCGCAGCAGGGCCACGATGCCGTGCCCGCCCACCTTGGGTGTCACCTCGAAGCCGAGCTTGCGCAGGCGCTCGGCCAGCTTCGCCGCCGTCCTGGCTTCCTGGTTGGACAGCTCCGGCGTCTGGTGCAGGTCGCGGTAGAGCGCGTCCAGGGTGGGGTAGAGCGCGTCGAGCCCACCCAGCACGGGCGGTGTCTCCGCGGCGCGCACGAGGCCACCGGGCGCGGCCAGTGAGAGGAGCAGCAGGGGGAGCAGGTGGGAGGTCTTCACGGGGGCCACTACAGCACACCTGACGTTCCGGAAGGGGACAGGCCCGCGGGGCCCGTTGCCCATGGATGTGTGGGATTGACGGCAAGGAGGCAGAGCGCGTCTGCTTCACGCATGCCCGAATCTGGTTCTCCCGCGGCGGCCGCGCTGCCCGGGGCGCGTCCGGTGGATGCCTCCGAGCGAGTCGTCTTGCTGGACGCCTTGCGTGGCTTCGCGCTGTGGGGCGTCTTCGTGTCCAACAGCCTCATGTGGCTGAGTGGCCGGGCCTTCATGCCCAGGGAGGCCGCGTCCGCGCTGTACGTCCCGCTGCTGGAGCAGGTGGTCGGCTCCGTCTACCAGCTCTTCGTGACGCAGAAGTTCATCTCCATCTTCTCGTTCCTCTTCGGCCTGGGCTTCTCCATCCAGCTCGCCCGCGCGGAGGCTCGGGGCGTCTCCGCCGTGCCGCTCTTCCGCCGGCGGCTGCTGGTGCTCTTCGGCATCGGCCTGGCGCACGCGCTGCTGTTGTGGACGGGCGACATCCTCCACACCTACGCGATGGTGGGCTTCCTGCTGCTGGCCTTCCGCGCCCGCGCCAACCGCACGGTGCTGTTCTGGGCGCTGGGGCTCGTCACGGTGATGCCGTTCCTGGTCCCCGCCGCCATTCGCTACACGCCCATCCTGCTGCACGGCGCGGAGGCCGCGGCCGAGGCGGCGAAGGCCAGCCAGGCCCGGGACATGGCCTTGAAGGCCGACACCCTGCTGGCGCTGTCGAGCGAGTCGTTCTGGACGGCGCAGGCGGGCAACGCGCGCTTCTTCCTGGAGAACATGGGCGGCGGCTTCCGGCGCGTGCTCTGGATGAGCCTCATCCTGGGCCGCTTCCTGCTGGGGTTGCTGGCGGGGCGTCTGCTCCTGTTGCAGGACGTGGAGCGTCACCGCGCGCTGCTGCGCCGGATCCTGGGGTGGGGCCTGGCCGTGGGCCTGGTCATCAATGGCAGCGGGCTGGTGCTCTACCGCCTGCGCAAGGCCGGCGTGCTGGAGTGGGACCCGCAGGGGCCCTGGATGATGCTCCTCAACAGCTTGCAGGAGCCGGGCTACATCGCCATGGGCGCGGCCTACGTGGCGGCCTTCGCGCTGCTCTTCCAGCGGGGGCGCTGGCGCCGCTGGCTGGGGGTCCTGACGCCGGTGGGCCGCATGGCGCTGACGAACTACCTGATGCAGTCCGCGGTGAGCATCTGGATTTATGACGGCTGGGGTCTGGGCTTCATCGGCAAGCTGCCCCCGTCGCGCATCGTGGTCATCTGCTGCGTCATCTTCGCCGCGCAGGTGGTGCTCAGCCACCTGTGGCTGGCGCGCTTCCGCTTCGGGCCCGCGGAGTGGCTGTGGCGCTCGCTCACGTATGGGAAGGCCCAGCCCATGCGCCGTCCCGCCGGGGACGGTGACGCCTCCGGGGTCGCGGCCTCCTGACGTGACGCGCGGTGGGGCCGCTCAGAGCGATTCCAGGAACGTGAGCAGCGCTTGCCGGTCCACGAGCGGCAGGCGCGTGTAGCGCTCCTGGGCGGGCGCGGCCTCGCCGCCATGCCACAGCACGGCCTCCTCCAGGTTGCGCGCGCGCCCGTCGTGCAGGAAGCGGGTGTGGCCATTCACGACCTTCACCAACCCGATGCCCCACAGCGGCGGCGTTCGCCACTCGGTGCCGGAGGCGAGCCCGTCCGGACGCCCGTCCGCCAGCCCTTCGCCCAGGTCGTGCAGCAGCAGGTCCGTGTACGGGTAGATTTTCTGGTGCGACAGCTCCGGGAAGCCGGGCACCTCCGCCGTCTCGAAGGGCGTGGCGAGGTGGCAGCCGCCGCACCCGATGGCCTCGAACACCGCCTTGCCGCGGAGCGTGGCGGGCGCGCTCCAGTCGCGCCGCTTCGGAGGGGCCACCAGCCGCGCATAGAAGAGGAGGGAGTCCAAATCCTTGGGGCTCACCTCGGGCGCGTCGGCGGCGTCCCGCGTGTCGTGTCCTTGCTCACGGGGATACAGCGTCGTGGTCAACCCCATGTCCGCGACCAGCGCGTGCGCGACCTGTTGACGGAGCGTGGGCTGGTTGGCCTTCCACCCGAAGCGGCCCAGCTGCGTCTGGCCTTCCTCCACGTCCATCACCCGGTTCGCCCGGCCGGAGACGCCGTCCTGGTTCCGGTCCTCCGGGTCCTCGTGGGCCAGCAGCGCCGCTTCGGGAACCGCCTCCAGCAGCCCCAGCCCGAAGTTCACCGGCGCGACGCGCGGCGAGAAGCGGACCCCGGCCTCGAGCGGTCCCTTCGTCAGGGCGGCGAAGGTGTAGCGCGGCCGGAGCAGCGTGTAGGACTCCCCCGAGGAGAACCTGCCGGACACCTCGTCATAGCGGACCTCGACGGTGCCCTCCGCGCCCGCTCCCTCCAGGTGCCGCACGTCGAGCTGGACGCCGTAGCGGGGATGGGGCCCGTGGCCCTCCGGTCCCGTGAGCTGGAACGCCAGCGAGACGGGCGTCTCCTGGGGGGACGCGGGCGGCTGGCCGCGTCCGTCCTTCACGTGGCACGTCATGCAGGAGGCGGCGTTGAACAGCGGCCCCACCAGGACGGGTCCCTCCACGTCGGTCCAGTCGCGGTCGAAGATGCGCTTGCCGGCGTGGAACCCGGGCCAGCGGGCGCGCGCCAGGTTCATGGGCGAGCGCCCGAAGGCGTTCCGTCCCGGGTCCGGCACGGTGGTCGCTCCGCCGGACAGCTCCTCCCCGGGCTCCAGTCTGGCCGCGAGCTCCCCCAGCTCGAGCGGCGGTGGCAGCCGGTTCGTGTTCGCCCACAGGGCGACGAGCACGACGACTCCGACACAGATGCCCAGGAGGTACAGCCGCCCTTTCATCGAAGAGACTCCAGAAGACCCGGGATGGAACGGACCACACGAAGGGCCCCGGGCAGGACGGCTTCCCTGCCCGGGGAACTGCCCGTGTATGGCACGGGCAAAGCAGCCTACTTGCTGCCCGCGACGATCGTCTCGCCGAGGATGGTGAACTCCTTCGCGGCGGCGTTCACGTCAATCCCCGTGAAGAGGTTGTACGGGTAGTGGCCGTTCTCAATCTCCTCGATGAACTCCACCTCGTCACCGCTGATGGTGGTGCCGTCCGCGAGCTGGACCTTGAATTCGCGGTCATCCGCGCGCAGCCGCCACCCGCAGGCGCCCACGTTGGACGGCTCCGCCATCTGCGCCACGCCGTTCTTCCAGATGATGATGTCAATCTGGAAGAAGTCCGCGTGCGCGACGAGGTAACGGATGAAGTCCCACCAGTTGTAGAAGATGATCATCTGCGCGGCGGGGTTCGTCGTCGAGCCCTGCAGATGGCCGTCACGGTAGACGTTCATCCGGTAGTTCGAGCCGCCCGGCGCGCCGGTGAAGTTCGGCGTCACCTGCACCGAGCCCGGCTCGCGGCCCGCGCTGACCTGCAGGGTGCTGACCACCTGGTCCCCGGAGCGCGCGGCCAGGTGCAGGCCCCCGCGGTTGCCGCCGAAGTTGATGCCCGTCGTCTGCGACCACGACGACGCCCGCTGGAAGCGGCTGGCCACGCCGTCCGACTTCACGTTCTCCAGCCCGGAGACGCTGATGCCCGCCTCCGTCGCCTTCAGCTCCGCCGCGCCCGTCGGGCAGTGGGTGACGCCGTCGAAGCGCGTCACGCAGCCGCTCTTCGCGTCGGACTCGGCGGCGGCCATGCTCGCGGAGTCCTCTGCCTCGCCTCCCTGACATCCGGCTGCGACGCTCAGCATCGCGACTGCCAGCAGGCGGCTCGTCATCTTCATCTCCATGATGTCCTACCTCGGTGCGTTGTGGATGGGGTGTTGCCCCCCCGCTGCAATGCACCGTTCACGCCACTCCCAAAGCGGCGTGCCCTCCCTCTGTGCCAGAGGGGCGACGCGCGCCGAGGTGTGGCGCGGCCCGTTACAAACAGGCGTTGGCTGTACCCAGCGCCGTTACAAGCCTGAGCGCCGGGCTTACTCCGCCGCTGCGAGCCGCGCGTGCGCCTGCGCCGTCAGCTCGAAGGAGCGCAGCCGCGCGGCGTGGTCGTAGACCATTCCCGTCACCATCAGCTCGTCGACCCCCGTGAGGCGGATGAAGGACGCCAGGCCTTGCTGGACGGTGTCGGGCGCGCCGATGACGGAGTACTTCAGCGCATGGTCCGCGCTCGCGCGGTCCGCTGGAGAGGCCACCGCGTCGATGTCATCCACCGGGGGCGGGAGCTGACCGGGTGTGCCGCGGCGCAGGCGGACGAACTGCTGCTGCACGGAGGTGAAGAGGCGCTGTGCCTCCGCGTCCGTCTCCGCCGCGAAGACATTCACGCACGCCATGGCATACGGCCGCGCGAGCGACTCGGACGGCTTGAAGCGCTCCCGGTAGATGTCCAGGGCCTGCAGCAGGGCATCCGGCGCGAAGTGGGAGGCGAAGGCGAACGGCATGCCCAGCATCGCCGCGAGCTGCGCGCTGAACAGGCTGGAGCCGAGCAGCCAGATGGGCACCCGCAGGCCCGCGCCCGGCACCGCCTGGATGAGCTGGCCCGGCTCGGTGGGCTCGAAGAAGGACTTCAGCTCCACGACGTCCTGGGGGAACGTGTCCGCGCTCGCCGCCAGGTCCCGCCGCAGGGCGCGCGCCGTCAGCATGTCCGTGCCCGGCGCCCGGCCGAGCCCCAGGTCGATGCGCCCCGGGTAGAGCGTCTCCAGCGTGCCGAACTGCTCCGCGATGACCAGCGGCGCGTGATTCGGCAGCATGACGCCGCCCGAGCCCACCCGGATGCGCTTCGTCCCCCCGGCCACGTAGCCGATGACCACGGACGTCGCCGCGCTGGCGATGCCCGTCATGTTGTGGTGCTCGGCCAGCCAGAAGCGCTTGAAGCCCCAGTCCTCCGCGTGCCGCGCCAGGTCGAGCGTGTTCCGGAGCGCGTCGGCCGCGGTGGAGCCCTGCGTGACGGGCGAGAGGTCGAGGACGGAGAAAGGAATCATGAGGCCCCTCCTAACGCCGTCCCTGGGGCCTCCGCTTGCCCATGAACAGGGTATGCCGCGTCCCCTGGGTGCCATGGGCCGCCGGGCGCAGCACCTGGACGGTGAAGCCCGCCTGCTCCATGCGGCGCTCGAAGGCAGGGGAGGGCCCGGCGCTCCACACGCCCAGGACGCCCCCTGGCCGCAGCGCCTGGACGGCGTGTGCCAGCCCCACGCGCCCGTAGAGGCCGTGGTTGTCGGGGTGGGTGAGGGCGGTGGGGCCGTTGTCCACGTCCAGCAGGATGGCGTCATACGCGCCGGACTGACGGGCCATGTGCTTGCCCACGTCGAGCTCCACCACGGTGACGCGCGCGTCCTCCAGGGGCGCCCCGGCCAGCGGCGCGAGCAGCCCCCGGTTCCACGTCACCACCACGGGGAGCAGCTCCGCCACCGTGACGCGCGCGTCGGGGCCCAGCCGGTCCAACACGGCCCGGGCGGTGTAGCCAAAGCCCAGCCCGCCCACGAGCACCCGGACGCCGCTTCGGCCCGCCAGCCCCTCGCAGCCCGCGTCCGCCAGCGCCTCCTCGGAGCCGTGCTGCCGGCTGGACATCAGCGTCTGTCCCCGCACGCGGAAGACGTACTCGTCTCCGCGCCGGACCAGGGTGACTTCCCCCACGTCCGGGACCTCTGCGCGCTCCAGCGTCTCCCAGGGCTTCATGGCCGGGCTCTTCGCGCGGAGGCGGCCCGGCGTCAAGCCATGACGCCGGGCCCCGGCACACCTCCGTGGCCGCCCGGGCTCAGGCCGAGCGCTTCACGTTCTTCGCGGTGTCCACCAGCACCTTGGCGAAGGTGAGCCCGTCCGGCCCCACATCCGCCTGGATGTGGTCGCCCGGGACGAACTCGCCGCCGAGGACCTTGAGGGCCAGCGGGTCCAGCAGGTTCTTCTGCACCGCGCGCTTCAGGGGCCGCGCGCCGTACGTCGGGTCGTAGCCGCGCTCGGCGAGCAGCTCCCGCGCCTTCTCCGTCAGCTCCAGCGTGAGCCGCTTGTCGGCCAGCAGCTTGGACAGCCGCGCCAGCTGCAGGTCCACGATGCGGTAGATGTCCTTCTTGCGCAGCGGCTCGAAGAGGACGACCTCGTCCACGCGGTTGAGGAACTCCGGCCGGAAGTGCGCGCGCAGCGCGTCCATCACCTCGTTGCGCGTGCGCTCGTCCAACTCCTCCTTGCCCGCCATGCCGACCTGGATGTCCTGCGAGCCGATGTTGGACGTCAGGATGAGCACCGTGTTCTTGAAGTCCACCGTGCGGCCCTGGCTGTCCGTCAGCCGGCCTTCGTCCAGAATCTGGAGCAGCACGTTGAAGACGTCGTGGTGCGCCTTCTCGATTTCGTCGAAGAGGACCACCGTGTACGGCCGCCGGCGCACCGCCTCGGTGAGCTGGCCGCCTTCCTCGTAGCCGACGTACCCCGGCGGCGCGCCCACCAGCCGGGCCACGGCGTGCTTCTCCATGTACTCGGACATGTCGATGCGGACCATGGCCGAGTCGTCATCGAAGAGGAACTCCGCCAGCGCCTTGGCCGTCTCCGTCTTGCCCACGCCCGTGGGGCCCAGGAAGATGAACGAGCCGATGGGGCGGTTGGGGTCCTGCAGTCCGCTGCGCGCGCGGCGCACGGCGTTGGACACCGCTTCAATGGCGCTGCGCTGGCCAATCACCCGCTTCGCCAGCCGGTCCTCCATGTGGACCAGCTTCTGGACCTCGCCCTCCATCAGCCGCGAGACGGGGATGCCCGTCCACTTGGCCACCACCTGGGCGATGTCCTCCGCGTCGACCTCTTCCTTGAGGAACTTCTGGTTCTTCTGCAGCTCGGCCAGCTTCTCGTTCTGCGCCTTCAGCTCCTTGTCGAGCGAGGGGATGACGCCGAACTTCAGCTCCGCCGCGCGGTTCAGGTCCCCCTGACGCTCGGCCGCGGCCTGGTCGTTCTTCGCCTTCTCCTGCTTCTCCTTCAGGGTGCGGATGGCGCCAATGGACGCCTTCTCCGCGTCCCAGTGCACCTTGAGCGCGTTGAACTTCTCGCTCATGTTGGCCAGCTCCTTCTCAATCTGGCCCAGGCGCTCCTGCGAGTGCGGGTCCGTCTCCTTGCGCAGGCCCTCCCGCTCAATCTGGAGCTGCGTCATCTTCCGGCGCACGTCGTCCAGCTCCGTGGGCATGGAGTCGATTTCGATGCGCAGGCGGCTGGAGGCCTCGTCGACCAGGTCAATGGCCTTGTCCGGCAGGAACCGGTCCGCGATGTAGCGGTGGCTCAGCGTGGCGGCGGCCACCAGGGCGTTGTCCTGGATGCGCACGCCGTGGTGCACCTCGTAGCGCTCCTTCAGGCCGCGGAGGATGCTGATGGTGTCATGCACGCTCGGCTCGCCCACCATGACGGGCTGGAAGCGCCGCTCCAGCGCCGCGTCCTTCTCGATGTGCTTGCGGTACTCGTCCAGCGTGGTGGCGCCGATGCAGTGCAGCTCGCCGCGGGCCAGCGCCGGCTTGAGCATGTTGCCCGCGTCCATGGCCCCCTCGGCCTTGCCCGCGCCCACCAGCGTGTGGAGCTCGTCGATGAAGAGGATGACCTCGCCCGCGGCGTCGGCAATCTCCTTGAGGACGGCCTTGAGGCGCTCCTCGAACTCGCCGCGGTACTTCGCGCCGGCCACCATGGCGCCCAGGTCCAGGGACACCAGGCGCTTGTTCTTCAGGCCCTCCGGCACGTCGCCGTCGACGATGCGCCGCGCCAGCCCCTCCGCGATGGCCGTCTTGCCCACGCCGGGCTCGCCGATGAGCACCGGGTTGTTCTTGGTGCGCCGGCTCAGCACCTGGATGCACCGGCGAATCTCCTCGTCACGGCCGATGACGGGGTCCAGCTTGCCGGAGCGCGCCGCCTCCGTGAGGTCGCGGCCGTACTTCTCCAGCGCCTGGTAGGTCGCCTCTGCGTCCTGGCTCGTCACGCGCCCGGAGCCGCGGACGTCCTTGAGGCCGGACAGCACGCGCTCCCTCGTGACGCCCGAGGACTTCATCACCTCACCCACCGCGCCCTTGTCGTGGGTGAGCGCCAGGAGCAGGTGCTCCGAGGAGATGAACTCGTCCTTGAGGGACTTGGCCTCGTCCTCGGCCTTGTCGAAGGTCTTGAGCAGCCGCTGGCCGAGCATCGCGCTCTCGCCACCCTGCATGCGGGGCAGCTTCTGGAGCGCTTCGCCGAGCCGCGCGGCGAACAGCTTCACGTCCGCCCCAATCTTCCGGAGCAGGGGGTCGACGATGCCGTCCTTCTGGCCAAGCAACGCCGCGGCCAGGTGCTCGGGCTCGTACTGGGGATTGTCCGCCCGACGGGCCAGGCTCTGACCCTCGTGGATCGCCTCCTGCGCCTTCACTGTGTACTTGTCGAGTCGCATGCCTCCAACGTAAGAGTCGGACACCCCTTGGCAAGCAGCGCACGCGGCGCGACGATTTTGCTTGCCCTGAATTTGTTTGACCTCCTGGAAACCACCTGCTTTTCAAGGTGCGGGAGTTGCCAGCGGGTATGATGCCGGGTATAGGCGGCGCCCAATCCCCTGGGGGGCTGACACTGCAAGCGCACGGCGGATATCTCCTGAGAATCGAAAGCTTCGGCGGCCTGGAGCTGCTCCGGCTGGCGCGTGAGGCGCTGGCGTTGGACGGCGCGATGGGCGCGACGGGGCTGAAGGTGTCCGTCAACCGGCGCCGCAAGGTGGTCCGTCTGGCGTACGTGGCGCCCTTCACGGTGGGGCGGCAGGGCGCGCACTGGTATGCGGCCCACCATGCGCTCCCCCGGCTGCTGTCCCGGGCGGCGAACGCCGCGGTCCAGGCCTACGTCTACGATCCGGACGAAGGCGAGCAGGTCATCGCGTACGGCAACGGCCGGCGCGTGGGCGGTGAGCGGGTCGTCTACGAGGACGTGGAGCTCCCGGTGCCGCTGGACCAGATGGACGACGCGGCCTTCAAGCACATGCAGGAGCGCTGGCCGGTGGGACACCTGGCCTACGTGTTCGGCCTGACGCGCAAGGAACTGCTGCGGCTGCCGCGCGTGGCGCCGAGCCACGAGCTGTCGCTGGAGGACCGCGACGCCGAGGGCGCCGCCATCCTGGAGGCCCTGCTGCCGACCAGCCAGGTGACGCTGCCGGAGTCCGACGCCCTCTAAAGGAGGGCTACTCCTCCTGCGGCCCGTCCTGCACGGCCACGGCCTCGCGGACGCCCTGGCTGCGGAAGTACTGCCCCAGGAACGCGAAGGTGCCCGCCACCACCACGGTGCCGAAGATGGCGCTCCCCGCGCCCATCGCGCTCAGGATTTCGCGAGAGGCCTCGACGGTGATGTCCGGTGGGAACTCGGGCATCTTGCTCATCGGCTCCGCCAGCGCCGCGAACAGGCGCTGCTTGGCCACGGACATCTGCGCGCCGTCGATGGTGCGCAGCCCGGCGGCGATGATGGCCGCGCGGCTCAGGACCCGGCGCATGGCGTCGCGGGGCAGGTGCTCCGGATTCAGCATGCGCGCCGCGGACACGCTGACGAAGGCGCAGGCCACGGCCAGCAGGCCCAACAGCACCGCGCGGGGCTCCCGCATGGGCTCCAGCGCCGCGTAGTAGACCTCGAGCGTCTTCGCGTCGAGCGCCGGGGCGCCGGGAATCCGAGGCAGCTCCTGCTCCATCCGGAGCGAGCGCGCTTCGTAGAAGTTCACCATCTCGACGGCTTCCATCAGCGCCGCCCAGCCGGTGAGGATGGAGAGCACCAGGCCCACGATGGCGGCGAAGCGGATGCCGCCGGGCAGGCCCTTCCTTCCAGAGTGCTTCACCGCTTGGTCGCCTCCACGTAACGCAGGCGGAGGTCCGCGAGCAGCCCGTCGAAGAGCTTCTCTTCCTCGGCCGTGAGGTTGCCCCGCGTCTTCACGCGCAGCATGGACAAGAGGTCCAGGTTCTGCCGGGCCAGCGGCAGGTCCTTCGCCGTCTGACCCGTTTCAGGATTGGGTGCACCTCCCAGGTGGATGAGCACCGCGGTGCCCAGCCCCACGATGAAGGTGCTGAAGGAGATAGACTCCTCGGACGCGGAGCGCGCTTCCCCCCGCATCACGAAGGTCTCGCCGCGCTTCCCGTCCTCGGCGCTCATGCGGAGACCGGCCCCTCGTCGTCGGGGGTCTCGTTCGAAGTGGTGTCGGCGGCGGCGTCGCCCTCCGCCTCGTCGCTTTCAGCCTCGTCGTCGCCCGCACCGGCCTCGGCGGCGTCGCCATCCGTCGACTCCGCGGCGGCGGAGGTCTCGGCCTCGTCGCTGTCGTCGGACGTATCGTCGTCCTCGTCTTCGTCCTCGTCGTCGAAGTCATCCTCTTCGTCGTCGAAGTCGTCGGCGTCGTCGGCGTCGTCGTCGAGCATGTGCGTCTCCACGGGGACGGACTTCTCCGCCACGTCGGGCAGGCCCTGGAGATGGCGCTCGTACTCCGCCTCGCCGAGCTGGCCAGAGCGCACGTACCGCTCCGCGGTGCGCTTATCGAGGTACTTCGGGTCCGCCGAATCCGCCATGGTTCAAATCCTCAGAATTGCTTGGAAAACAGCGCGGCACCTTATAGCAGGGTGGCCATCTGTCAACGCCGCCGTCCCGCCTTCCAGAGCCGATGAACGCACCGTCCCGCCCGCACCTTCCCCGCGGTCTTTACCTGCTGTGTGACGACTCCGTCCTGCCGGAGGTTTCACTGGTGGACAAGGCGGCTCGCCTGGTGGCCGGAGGGGCCCGGGTGGTGCAACTGCGCATGAAGCGCACCCCGGCCCGTGAAGCGCTGGCCGCCGCGCGGCGGGTGGTGGCGCTGTGCCGCCGGGGAGGCGCGCTGTGCCTGGTGAACGACCGGGTGGACCTGGCGCTGCTGTCGGACGCGGACGGCGTCCACGTGGGGGATGAAGACGTGCCCGCCCAGGATGCGCGCGCGCTGCTGGGGCCTGGCCGTCTGGTGGGCGTCACGGTGCGAGACGTGGCGGGCGCGCGGGCGGCGCAGGCGGCGGGGGCGGACTACGTGGGCCTGGGGCCCCTCTTCCCCACGTCGACGAAGCAGGTGCCCGCGCCGGTGCTGGGCCTGGCGGCCTTCGCGGCCGTGGTGCGGGACAGCCCGCTGCCCGTGGTGGGCATTGGTGGGGTAGGGCTGGCGAACATCACGAGCGTGGCGGCGGCCGGGGCGCACTGCGCGGCCGTGCTGTCCGACGCGCTGCTCGCCGCGGATATCACCGAGCGTGTGAGGCGACTGGTGGTCGCGTTTGAACAGGGGGGCTCCGGGGCATAGCCTCGAAGCCAGGAGCTTCCATGAACAACCATCCGCGTCACCACGGGCCGGCGCCGCGCCGCCCCAACATCGGCATCACCCCGGACTGGAGTCCCGCTGGAGAGCAGCCCTTTGCCCGCTACGAGCTGAAGGTGCCGTACGCGGACGCCGTCCTGCGCGCGGGGGGGCTGCCCTTCGTGTTGCCGTACTCGGACGAGCCGGCCTGCGTGGAGTCCTACCTGGATCGCATCTCCGGGGTGCTCGTCACGGGCGGCGCGTTCGACATCCCTCCGTCGGCGTACGGCGAGGATGCGCGCGAGGGCCTGGGGGCGCTGAAGGAAGGGCGCACCGCCTTCGAGGCGGCGCTCATGCGCGGCGCGCTCAAGCGCAACATGCCCGTGCTGGGCATCTGTGGCGGCATGCAGCTGCTCAACGTCATCCTGGGCGGCACGCTGTACCAGGACATCGGCCGTGAGGTGGAGGGGGCTCGCGAGCACGAGCAGAAGCAGGACCGCGCCCACCCGCAGCACCCGGTGGACGTGAAGAGCGGCACGTTGCTGGCGGAGGCGGTGGGGCATGGCCAGCTGATGGTCAACTCCACCCACCACCAGTCGGTGCGCGGCGTGGGCAAGGACGTGACGATTACCGCGGCGGCGCCCGATGGCGTGGTGGAGGCCATCGAGTCCTCCGTGCACACCTTCGCCGTGGGCGTGCAGTGGCACCCCGAATACATGTCCACGTCCATTCCCGTGCACGTGGGGCTCTACAAGGCGTTCGTGCAGAAGGCGCGCGAGCACCGCCGGTGAGCGCTCGCGTCCTCCTGCTGGCCGGGCTGGAGCCCACGGGACGGGCGGGGTTGCTGGCGGACGTCGCCGCGGTGCGCGCGCTGCGGGGGCAGCCGGTGGCGGTGCCCACCGCGCAGACGGCGCAGGGGGTCCGCACCTTCACCTGGACGGCTGCTCCGCCGCGCGTGCTGTCCGCGCAGGTGGCCGCCGCGCGCGAGCTGGGGCCGGTGCACGCGGTGAAGTGCGGCATGGTGCCCGCTCGCGCGCAGCTCGTGGCCGCGCAGCGGGCCTTGGAGGACACGGGGGCGTGGTGGGTGGTGGACCCGGTGGTGCGCACCTCCCGGGGCGAGCCGCTGACGCGCCTGTCCGCGCGGGCCTACCTGGCCCTGGCGGGGCCGCGCGTGGTGCTCACGCCGAACCTGGATGAAGCGGGCTGGCTGCTGGGGCGCCCCGTCGCGCGCACGGTGGCTGACGCCGCCGAGGCGGCAGAGGCCTTGGCCCGATTCGGCTTTGGCGCGGTGCTGGTGAAGGGCGGGCACCTGCCGGACACGCAGGGGCTGGCGGACGTGCTGGCGACGCCGGGCCGGGTGCGGGTGCTGGAAGGCCGGAGGCTGGCGCGCGCTCCCGAACGCCGGGGCACCGGGTGCCGGCTGGCCTCCGCGCTGGCCACGGAGCTGGGCAGGGGACGCACGCTGGAGACGGCGGTGCGGACGGCCCGCGCGCTGGTGGTGCGCTACCTCAGGACGGGCACGGAGTAGGGCGGCGCCGCGCTACTCGCTCCGCAGCCGGCTCTCGAAGCGGGTGTACTCGGCCAGGAACACCAGGTCGATGGAGCCGATGGGGCCGTTGCGCTGCTTGGCGACGATGAGCTCCACGGGGATGACGGTGTTCGACTGCTGCGCCGGCTGCGCGTCAGGGCCTTCGTCGTCAGCCACCTCGCGGTGGATGAACATCACCACGTCGGCGTCCTGCTCGATGGAGCCGGACTCACGAAGGTCGGACAGCATGGGCTTGCCACCCTTGCGGTCCTCCACCTTTCGGCTGAGCTGACTGAGCGCGATGATGGGCACCTCCAGCTCCTTGGCGAGCTGCTTCAGCGCGCGGGAGATTTCGGCGACCTCCAACTGGCGGCTCTCCACCTTGCCCTTCTGATGCATGAGCTGGAGGTAGTCGATGACGATGAGCGACAGGCGCGGGTCGCGCTGCTTCACGCGGCGGGCCTTGGCGCGCAGGTCGAACGGGGACAGGCCGCCGGAGTCGTCAATGTAGATGGGCGCGTTGTAGAGCGCGCCCGCCATCTCCTGGAACTTCTCCTCGTCGTGCGGCGACAGCCGGCCGCCACGCAGCTTCTTCATGTCCACGCGCGCGGTGGAGGCCAACAGACGCATCAGCAGCTGGTCGGCGGGCATCTCCAGGCTGAAGATGCCGACGGCCTTGTTCTCCTTCAGCGCCGCGTGCACCGCGATGTTCATCGCGAAGGACGTCTTGCCGATGCCGGGACGCGCCGCGAGGATGATGAGCTCGCCGGCGTGCAGGCCGGTGAGCTGGTTGTCCAGGTCGATGTAGCCGGTGGACAGGCCGGTGATGCCCGTGGCCGCCGCCTTCATCTTGTCGAGCAGGTCGAGCGTATGCTCCATCAGCTCGCTGACCGGGCGCAGGTCGCCCTCGCGCTTCTTCTCCGCGAGGAGGAACACCTTGCGCTCGGCCTCGTCGAGCAGCACCTCCAGCTCGCCCGTCTCCTGGCTGGCGAGGTCCTGGATCTCCCTGCCCGCCTGGGCCAGGCGGCGGCGGATGGCCTGGTCCTTGACGATCTGCGCGTACTGGACCGCGTTGGACGCGATGGGCACCACCTGGTCCAGCCGCATCAGGTAGGCCGGGCCGCCCACCGACACCAGGTGGCCCAGCACCTTCAGCTCCTCGGCCAGCGTCAGGTGGTCCACCTGTCTCGACTGGCCGTCGAGCTTCAGCATCGCCTCGAAAATCTGGGCGTGTGCGGGGCTGGAGAAATCCTCTGGGTGGACGACCTCGCCTACCGACGCGATGAGCGTGTTGTCCGCCAGCACGGCGCCCAGCACGGCGCGCTCCGCGGCGAGGTCCTCGTGGACCTTCCGACCCTCTCTGAACTCGTGGACATTCTCCATGGCGGCCCGCCCACTCTACAGGCAAGGCTGACACAGCCAAGTTTCCGCCACAGGCCTGTAGCAGCGCCGCCTACCCCTCCAGTCCCCACTTCTGGAGGAACGCTTCACGCCAGGTGCGGCTGAGCACGACGGAGCTCCCGTCCTTGAGGACGAGGATTCCGTCTCCGTGGCTCCACGGCTCCAGGCGGGCCACCGCGTCCAGGTTGACGATGTCGCCCCGGTGGACCCGGACGAAGCGTGAGGAGTCCAGCCGCTCCTCCAGGGCGCGGAGGGTTTGTCGCACCAGGTGCTCTCCCTGGCCCGTGTAGAGCCGCACGTACTTGTCCTCGGCTGACAGGCGCCAGACGTCCGCCAGCGGCAGGGGCACCCAGGCCTCGTTCACCTTCACCACCAGCCGCTCCAAGGGGCGGCTCGCGGGGGCCCGCCCCAGCTCCGTCAGCAGGGCCTGGAGCCGCGCGGTGTCCGGCATCCCGCCGCGGAGCGCCGAGTGCGCCTTGTCGAGCGCCCGGCCGAAGCGCTCCGCGTCGTAGGGCTTCAGCAGGTAGTCCACCGCCTGCGCTTCAAAGGCCGCCAGCGCGAAGGCGTCGTACGCGGTGGAGAAGATGACGGCTGGGCAGTGCTCCGGGCCCAGGGCCTCCAGCACCTCGAAGCCGGTGAGGCCGGGCATCTGCACGTCGAGCACCAGCAGGTCCGGATGCAGGGCGCTCACCTGCCGCAACGTCTGCGGGCCGTCCGTCGCTTCGCCCGCCAGCGCGAAGCGCGCGTCCTCCGCCAGCAGGCGTTTGACCTTCGCCCGCGCGGGCGCTTCGTCGTCGGCCACCAGCACCTGGAAGCGCGTCATGCCGCGGCCTCCCGGGGCAGCCACAGCGACACGCGCGCGCCGCCTTCGGGGCTGGGGCTCCGCTCCAGCCGCGCACGCCCCGCATGCAGCAGCGCCAGGATGCGCTCCAGGTGCGCCAGCCCCACGCCGGGGCCGGACGCGGGCGAGGGCGTGCCGAAGCCGCGCCCCGTGTCCTCCACCTCCAGCCGCCACCCGGCGCCGTCCACCCGCGCCCGGATGCGCACCTCCAGCGGCTCCGTCCTGTCCTGGTTGTGCTTCACCGCGTTCTCCACCAGCGCCTGGAGCGCGAAGCAGGGCACCTGGGCGCCGTCCAGTCCGGGGGACACGTCCCAGCGCACCGTCACCCGGTCTCCGAAGCGCGCGGCCAGCAGCGCCACGAAGCGCGCGGCCTGGGTGCGCTCCTCGGCCAGCGTCCACGTGGCCTCGCGCCGCTCCAGGCTGGCGCGCAGCAGCCCGCCCAGATCACTGAGCAGCCGGTCCGTGCGCGCGAGGTCCTCGTACATCACCGCGCTGACGGTGTTCAGGGCGTTGAAGAGGAAGTGCGGATGGAGCTGCCCTGTGAGGGCCTGGAGCTGGGCCGCGCGCAGCTCGCCTTCCAGCGCCGCCTCGCGCAGCGCCCGCGCCTGACGCTCCTTCCAGGCCTGGAGGAGGCTCCACAGCGTGGCGGTGACGGTGTACGAGATGAGGTCCTTCTGCGCCTCCATGGGGATGCGGAAGGCGAGCTCGCCAGCGTCATAGGTGCCCCAGCCGAGCAGTGGGTACAGCAGGTGCCGCGTCCCCACCATCAGCGCGGTGTGCAGTCCGGTGAAGAGCGCGAAGGCCGCGGCATGGATGCCCAGGAAGCGCGCCCAGCCCACGCGAGGGCCCGGGGCGTTGAGCACCGCCGTGTAGAGGATGGGCAGGACGGCCCAGACGCCGAGCGCCCCCGTGACTTCCCAGAGGAAGGGACGGGCCCCCGGCACCTCGCCGCCCTCCGTGAGGATGGTGAGGCACAGCGTGAGCCCCATCCACAGGCCCAGCAGCAGGCAGAAGCCGAACAACGCCAGCGCCGGCCGCGCGCGGAGGCGGGGCCACTTCCAGTCGGGGCGGGCCTGGGG